>NZ_JBALOP010000055.1:0-42803 GCF_036962685.1 Bacillus sp. JJ1566
ACTTTTAAGACTAACCTCAAAATCTTTGGATTTTGTCTATTTTAGAGCAGTTAGTCGGAATCTCTCCGCTTATTTCTGCTTCTTAGGCCCCTACTATATGCATTAGCCGGAAATTCTCCGACTACGTAATCTTATACCTCCACGAAAATCAACAATGAACAATAACTATACCTATATTTTTACCATTAATACCATTTACACCATTGGTTTTAGAATCCAAATGGGTTATTAGATTTATCCCGTACAAGCCATAATTACATTTCCATCTGGGTCTTTGAAATTAAACCAAGCAAAGTTCTCTCCTACTCTTTCTATTTCTCTTACGATTTCAATGTCATTCGATTTAATAAAATCGTAAGCAACATCAATATCTTCAACTAGAAAATTAAAGATTGGGTTTGGTGAAGGTCTGTGGATGAATGTTGAATCAAAAGCGTGGTCATCCAGTGTTAAACTTGTTGTCCCCCTTATTGGAATGTTGAATACAGGAGATTGCACTTTATTTACATCGATCTCAAAACCTAAGATGTTGCTGTACCATTCAACTGAATTTCTTAAATCTTTAACGTGAATGAACACCCCGCCCATTATATTTTTAATTGGTGAAACACTAGAGATAGCCATATTTAACACTCCCTTATATAAAAATGTGATAATTCCTTTGGTGAAACTGAATCTGGTGCAATACCTCCGAGTAAAAAAGATGTTCAATCTGTAATAGACAAATAATCTGCTAATTTAGTAGCTATTATGGCATGCATGACCCGTGAACCCAATAGTCTCCCCCCTTAAGAACATTCCACATTTAACGTTTTTATTAGTGATGGCAGTACGCCCAAATCTTCGATTATATAATCAGCATCAACATTGTCCCACTGTGCATCTTTTTTCCATATTCCTTTTATTCCAACATTGCGGGCTGCTTTCACATCGTTTTCTGGATGGTCACCTACAAAAATACACTCAAATGGTTGAACGCCCAGTTGTTGAATGGCCTTGATAAATATCTGAGGATCTGGCTTTTTTATTCCTTCCAATTCAGAGACTAATATAATATCAAAATATTCTTCAATCCCTAGTGCCCTAATATTATCCAACTGAAATTGGCCTCTTCCATTAGTAATCATTCCTAACAGAAGTCCATTTCCTTTTAGTTCTTCTAACATTGATATTAAATTTGGGAAAGGTACACAATAATTCTTAAACATTAAGATATAATCCTGTAGAAGTTTTTTCCAAGTGATTGCCTCAATCTGAAATTCTTCAACTAATTGTTGATACACCTTGTCTTTCCAAACATACCCACGATGATCTAGTTCTATAAATCTCTTAATATAAGTTTCTTTTGGGATATGACCTACAAATTCATTTAGCCTATCATATTGAGTTGTAATAAACTTTTTTACAGATTCATCTCTATTTAATAATGTTCCATCTAAATCAAAAATAGCTGCTTTTATCATGTTAATACCTACTTTTAGTTATAATTTAAGGGCTTTAATAATCATCGTTGTTGGAAATCTTCGTGCTTTGTGTAACGAGTAATAACGGTCGGAAACCTCTTCTTCTATTGAATCAAAGTTACTTGATACATCGCTTTCGATCACCTTATCAATTGTAAAACCCGCTTTAATTAATTCATTTATATATGTACTCATTTTTCGTGTAGGAATGACCATTGGAGCATCTTCACCTTTGAATTTGCTGTAAGTAACCGTGTCTTCGTTTTGATATGAGCCATCCAAATAAATTCGCCCATTTTCACTTTTAAGATAAGGATATAAAGGATGGTCCCAACTGAATACAAAATACCCGCCAGACTTTAAATAGGAATGAATGAATGTAAAGGTGGTAGATAAATCTGTCGTCCAACCAATTGCATAGATGGAATAAACAGTATCAAAATATTCCTTTGGAATACTGATTTCTTTCTCCATTGGTGCACAAAATAAACGAGGATTCAAACCTTTTAGAGTTTCATTCGCAACTGCAATTTGGGTTTCTGATAAATCTACACCCCATAATTCGCCCGCTCCTTTTTCTGCCATATACTTTAATGAATGTCCACTTCCGCAACCAACATCAAGTATTTTTTTATTAGTTATATCATCAAACAGCCGCAACTCTTCTTCTGTTTGAGTAAAAGGTCCGTAACTAGGGAGTGCGTCCTTTCCGTTAAAATGATGTGCCACTATATCCCAGCTCTTCTTATTGTTTTTCAGAATTTCGTTTGTCATTTCACTTACCTCCATTTGTTTTCCCCAATGAAAAGCCTTCAAAATAACGTCCACCAAAAGGTTCTAAAATCTCATCAACCAAATGAATAACTTTAGATTTATCATCATTTCTATAAAAAGAATCAAATGCTGCAACAAAACGCTTAGCAAACTCCTCGTCTAAATCTTTTAGGGCACGATATACCCATTTAGAAGCTCCGACCCATTTTCGATTTATCCTTAAAATAAATTCGCTTGTCAGTTCTGCAAGATTATTTGCAATGAATATTGCTTCTTCTCTTTGTTCACAGCCTATGAAATCGTCAAGGACGTCTGTGATAAAATACCTTTTGAAATCTATCGTTTCCCTCGTCCATTCTTCAGGTCCGTTTTCTAAAATTTCCTTTGCTTCTTTTTTTATTGCTTCAAGTATTCCATCATCCTTAAGTACAATGCCTTCGTAAACCATCCTTGGCATGGACGGTCTTGCCCGCTTTTTATCCGTTTCAAAAAACTGTTTATAGGATGTTTCATTATGTACAAAAACCTCTATTGGCCAACTAAATTCGATTAAAGACTCTCTAAACGATGAAGGTATGTTTTTATCGAAAACTACGATGTCAAGATCAGATGTTTCTGTCGCTTCTCCTCTTGCTACGCTTCCCGCTAATATTGCAGCTTGGCAATTCGGATGATGTGTTTGAATAAATTGTTGGGCTGCCTCTAAAGCATTCTCTTTATGATTAGTCGTCAATATTACCACCTCAAATCTTTACCTTACAAAACCTACATTCTACAAATTTTGATAAATTCCTTTTTATTCCTTTAGAAAATCACGCAGGAAATTAAGCTTGATAATAGAATTATTATCCTAACAGTAATTAAGTGGAGGAAAAAATCATGTTAGTTGTAAAAAAAATCCATCCAGAAATGACATACGAATTAAGGCATAACATTTTACGCCCTCATCAACCGAAGGAGGCATGCATGTATGATACTGATTATCAAGAAGGTGGTTTTCATTTTGGGGCTTTTTATGAAGGCAAATTAATTAGCGTTGCTTCTTTTTGTCCTGAATTAAACCTGGAATTATCAAGCAAAAAGCAATATAGACTGAGAGCAATGGCAACACTTGAGGAATTTCGAAAGCTAGGTGCAGGACGTAAAGTAGTTAGTTTTGCAGAAAGTATTCTAAAGGAAATGGATACGGAGATTTTATGGTGCATGGGCAGAACAAGCGTTCAAGGTTATTATGAAAAGTTGGGCTTTAAACCGCATGGGGAAGTCTTTGATTATCCACCGATTGGTCCACATATTGTGATGGTGAAACAATTAATCTAAATGATAAAAGGAGAGTTCGGGATGAATTGTTTCATATCTCTCAACTCTCCTCCATTTTTCTTTAGAAACAAGTAAACGATTGGATTTGTCTTAGGCTTATACCGAAGTACATCCATCTAAAACCATTCCATCTATACCCGGAGACAGAACTTCTACCAACAAATGTTGGAAAGTACCAGAATTGCTCACGACCTCTCAACCAGACGTAGGTATATCTAAACAAACAACCTCGAATACTACCTGGATCGACTGCAAAGGCTTCCGCTTGCTGTTGTGACTGAGTTGGAACAAAGGATGGTGGCGGTGCTGTTGGTGGTCCTCCTCCCTGTCCTTGACCAGGTGTTCCAAAAGGTGGTCCTCCTCCAGGACTTTGACTAGGTGGTCCAAATGGTGGGAATGAACCCATTTGTCTTTCATAATCGTAATAATAATCGTAATCTGATTGGTATGGTAGTGATGACGCCATTAGACCATTCGGGTCGTAATAATACATCTTTTAATCACTCCTTATTCATAGGCTACTAGCATCCTATTCTATAGGCTTATGCCTTTCAACTTGTACCTCCAAAATGTGCTTTTACCTAGAACTATATAAGGGAGAAAACACCTGTCCTTAATCCTAGTTTAGAATTGAGAAACAGGCATTTTTTAATTGTTCCTATTCACAAAATAATTCAAAATTCGATTTAAAAAAGTTGTTTTAAGGGGTATCATTAGCAATGCTTCTGTCGCTAGACAATAATGTTCCCACATCGCTTTTTTTGCATCGTCTACTCCAAGGATGGAGACAAATGTTGAATGGTTGTTTTCCTCATCTTTACCAACCGATTTTCCAAGTACGTCTGTTGTTCCTTCTACATCTAATAAATCATCCTTAATTTGAAAAGCAATCCCCGCATGATACGCAAACCTTTTTAAAGATTCGATTTCTATTTGGTCAACATTTGCAAGAATGGAAGGCATGATAAGCGCAGCTTCAAATCCCTTTCCCGTTTTTAAAAAGCACATTTGATTTAGCTGTGCGAGCGTCAGTTGTTTTCCTTTAGACTCTAAATCCATCGCTTGACCCTTACACATATCCATCGTGCTCTCAGCCGAGTATTTGATTAACTTAAGCACTATTTTTGGATCGAAATGTGTAAGATTTGCTTGCTCAAAAGTAGCCCTTTGAGTCAGAAAAAGGCCGGTTAATTCCGCAACAGCAGAGTTATACACATGATGAACAGTTGGCTGCCCGCGTCGAAATAATGCATTATCCTGGGATGGAAGGTCATCATAAATTAAAGAAGCTGTATGCATGTATTCAATTGATTTTAAAAGTGGAAAAATAGCTTTTTCATCTAATCCATACTCCCTAACACCCATCATCCAGCTCACAATTGGTCTCAGCCTTTTCCCGTCACCTTCAAGACTATAATTCGCGGCGTTTGTTATTTGTGAAGAATCTTTATCATGATTTTGAATGTGTAATTTCTCATTTATCTTTGTGCGTACTTCATCAATCAACTCTGAAAAATCTTCCTGTTCTTTACTTTCATTTTTCAAATTGGAAACCATATGATCACGCAATAGTTTATCAAAGAAATCAACATCATCTGCTTTTCGAACCATTTTTTGAATCAAGTGATTAAAGGATGGATTACCTTTTGCAAATGTCTCCATAACCTCTTCATACACTTTCCTCCCGACCCGCTTTTTAAATCGTTTCAACCCATTAATGGCACGGTCCAATATAATTTCACAGGCCTTCGAATCGGAATCGTAAACGTTATGGATCAAATAAGATATCACAGCCCAATATAATTCATAGGGATTTACTAAATCAGGTCGCGTCTTGTGATATTTTAAATAATACGTATATGGAGTTACCGCACCTTCCTTCATGTCGGAAAACATATCTGCAAAGTCATCAGCAAGCTGATTGTAGATTCCATAACAAAATGTCCGTTTCTCGATATCCTCATCTGCAGGAGCATTTATTAAAGAACGAACAATCAGTCTTGAAGAGGATGACTTAATTATAATTGGAATAAATATATCTTCATTCGTGTACATTTCATTCGAAAGGTCTTTATCACGGTCGACTTCTTGTGAATGAAAAAACACATAGGATTGCTCGAAAAAGGAGTGTAACGTCTCTCTTGGCTGCTGGTTCTTAATGTAGTGAAAAGCTTCTGTAAGTTCCGAATGAACAAATTCTAGTAATTCCTTATTTTTTCCCTTCCAATCCCCTAATGGTGGTACTTCCTCGGTTAAAAGAGTAGTTCGTATTAAATTAGAATACCTCTTCTTTTCAACATCAGACATAACCGATGCATCCAAAAGATCATCAATAAAGGGATAAGTAAGACCGTAGGCATAGCCTAATCGAATAGCAGTATCAAGTTTTTTTGAACGTTCATCTGGTAGGAGGTTTTCTTCCATATCTTCGATTTCATTGATCATAACTCCTGCGATGATTTTAATTAACTTCCGCTTAGCATGTGTTGCATTCATTCCCTCAGGTATATTCCTAGATACAGTCCTTAGTCTATCCATCAACCAAATAATAGAGGATTCAATACCTTCCCTTTGACCCCATCTGTACAACCCTGCCATACTAAAATTATCTAATTCATCGGTTTTATCCTTTGATGTTGTTTGGATTAAATGGTCTTTCAAACTGGTAACCACGTTGGAAATCCTTGTTTGTGTATCCTTATTATTGAGGTCTTTTCCCATGTCTCTCATAAAAATATATGAAATACTTCGCTCCAAGTATCGATCTAATTTTCCGGTATAATTCAGCCATCTTATATAACTATAATAGTCTTGTGTTTCGGACTTTTTACTCCCTTTTTTCCGAAATGGAAGGACAGAACGATGAATATGATGCTGTTTCCAAGAATTGATGTCTTTTGTTAGGGTTTGTACATAATTCTGCTCCTTGACATCCTTATAAAGCGCGTGAAAATAGTGAGACGCCTTCTTCTCTGCTAGTTGATACCTTTTTTCAGCATTCTTTTTTAATCCAACATTCATATGTAGATACCTCAATCACCAATTTTTTATCCTACTCAATTGTATTCATATCATTCTTGTTTTAAACTATCATAATATTTTTTTCATCACCATAAATGTGCATTATAAATCGGAACATCTTCTCAATGTTGCTTAAAGTAAACACTATCCAATATTTATTTAGACTATACGTCCTATTTAATATATTTCGTTGGCATCTACCGGTAAATTTCTTACATGTTTCAAATAGTTAGTCATATTCAGGTCATCCTCGATTGGATATTTGAATGATAATTTTTCAGCAACTTCTTGTGCTAATGCCCTAAATAAATCACAAGTGGTAAAAACGGAATTCCAAAAGCTATCATAATCATGGTTCGAATATGTTCTTTCATACAACTGCCAATAGGATTCAGAAAGGTGATTCTTAAAATACTTACCCATTTTCCCTACCGAGACTTTGAAATTTGTCTCACAACCAATCCACCATGAGACCATTTCGTCTAAATGGGGCCTAATAACAAGTTCAAACATTTGTTTCGCGTATGGTAATTCGTCACGCCAAATTCCTTTGGCTACATTTTGTAAACACCACCAAAAATTATTGCAACTACTAAAATATCTGGCTTCAGTTGGCTGTTTAACATGATAATCAATATCGGTTGGAGCAGGGATTGATGGTAAAAACTTGTCTTTATCCAATAAAGGAACTGTTAGTTTATCAATACCATATTCTTCAAGCATTTTTTCTTTCGTTTCAATGTGCAGATCAATCCTGTTTCCATCTTTGAAAAGCATTAAATAACCGTAGGATTGATTAAAAGCAGATCGGCCACCCCAGGATGGGTCATTTTTATCAGGCTCCTGTAGCATCAGTAATTCACCAAAAATGGTTATCCAGCTTTCATCGTTTATAAAGGATTCAGTTTCGGTAACAACATATACGATGTCATAATCTTGGAAAATATCTTGAGGTACATTCTGATTTGTTCTTGAACCATTCATGTAGACGGCACGAATTCGCTGGTCATCCTTTGCGATGTTTAATATGAGGTCCATCATTTGTTTATCATTACGCATAAAAAAACTCCCTTACCATTATCTTGAATACTATTCATTTCTATTCCCGTAACAAATGTACCTGCATTTTTCCAAATAAAAATGGACAATCATTTTCTTTTTCACTAGCAAACTATGACCAACTTCCTAAGTCTAACCAACTAGATTTCTATGACTTTTTACCGATATGTTAAAAATAGGAATTAAGCCACAGATGCAGATAGGAAGAAGGCTTCTTACGAGTTTCGGAATATTCTGTTATATTTTTCCTATCATGCATAAAGGAGTGTGTTGTTATTGTTAAAGGTGCTCTCGAAAACAGGTTTAACCCTTGCTTTAGCGGGTGGCGTGATGCTTTCTGGATTTCAGTTGAATGAGTCCGCTACCAAAGAATCTAGCAATTATGACTTGAGTCTTGCGCATTATGTCGCTGCGACGCCTGAACTAGCCGACAAGGCAAAAGAGCTAGGTTTTGATGTTTCAAAGGCAGACCCAGCTGAGAAAATCGCAAACCACGGGAAGAAGTTTCAACAGGCTGGTGATAACCATGTTGCCTATAAAACAGCAACGGGAGACATACCTGTACTGGTTATTTTAGCGAAGTATAAGGATGGCGATGAACCTTTAGGTGACCTTGAAGGACAGGTGCCAGCAAGTTATTATGAGGACCTCATTTTTAGAGATAAATACAATCCATATGAATTAGATTATTTTAAACAATACGATGGTCCTGATGTCCCTAAGAATCGTACCATGCAAAATGCTTATACAGAATCTAGCTATGGTAAAGTAAATCTTATACATGATGGTGCTGAACTTGTTTGGGTAGAGCTTCCTAAAGGCGCCTCCTATTACCTAGATCAAGAGGGTACATATGCTGAAAATGGAAAGTATGTTTTAGGAAACGTAAATGGGGATGCTCATACTGGTGAGTTCGTTCGTGACCTTCTAAAGGCTGCAGATGATCAAATTGATTTCTCCCAATATGCTATTGATGGCGAAGTCCCGAATGTATTTGTAGTTCACGAGGGAACAGGAGCTGAGTGGAGTCGCGACCCGGCTCAATTCTGGTCGCATAAATGGAATCTATTAAGCGCATTATATTATGGCAAATACTATGAAACTGGTATACCAGCCGATGTTCATGCTGGGATGAGTCAGCCTGAATGGATTAACAGAACGATTGCTGAAGACATGACTTATGATGGCGTAGTCGTTAACAATTACAACATCCAACCTGCCATTGGTGGAAATGTGGCAGGATTTAATGCGGGAACTGGTGAATATGATAAAGCGTCTGTTACAGGTCCATACCCTGCACAAGTCGGTGTATATGCTCACGAATTTGGTCATGCGTTAGGATTACCTGATTTCTATGATACAGCGTACAACTCTGAAGGTGCAGGTAACTATTCAATGATGTCAGGTGGATCTTGGATGCGTTATCCTGATGCTTTACAGTACAACGGAAACTCACCTACACATTTCGATCCATTTTCTAAAATTTTCTTAGGCTGGGTTAAACCAATTGATGTGACGCCAGAAGATGGTGTTCAAGAAATTACTTTGCCTTCTATCGATAAAGCGAAAGACAACAACGGTATTGTTAAAATGGAAGTTCCAGGGTCAAACGGCACTGAATATTTCTTATTCGAAAATGTGCAGCAAAGCGGATTTAACCAGGGCTTAATTCGCCAAGGTGAGGATGCACATGGGTTAGTTGCATGGCATGTTGATGAAAACATCATTAATTTGTACCAAACTGCTGGTGTCCGTCCGAACAATGTAGCAAACTGGAAGAATAAGAGATTCCAATACAACCAATCTCAAACAGCTAGTAATGGTATAGTTGTTACACATTATGGGTTATCAGTACTACAAGCAGATGGCTTGTATGATTTAGAGAAGAATGTGAACCGTGGCGATGCAGGTGATTTCTTCAAGACCGGCGATCAAATCACACCTGTTTCAAGCAATGTCCACACTGGTTCCTACTACTTCTGGAAAGGCTATGGTTCTACTCCTGCTGATTCCGGAATCCATGTAACGGATATTGTAGAAAATGAAGATGGTTCTATCACTGCTACATTCTATTACAGTACGAACGAAGGTAAGAAAAAATAAACATGAAGAAACCTGGGCCAATTTGGCTCAGGTTTCTTTTGTTAAGGGAAACTGCGGGTACGAATTTGACACGGTGGAACCATGAGAACCGTCCCCCTGGTTCTACTTATCTAACTTTAGTTTTGCCAATGCATCAGCTAGTGCCGTGTTGATTGGTTCTTCATTTTGTTGTTTTTTCATGTAGTTCGATACTTCTTTTTTGGATAGTTTTCCTGATTGGTTTTTCTTCCGACGTTCATTGAAGGCAGATAGCTTTTCGCGATGTCCACATTTACATACGAATAATTGTCCTTCCCCTTCCCCACGCAGTTCCAACTTCTTATGGCAGTTCGGGCAACGAGCGTTTGTTAGTTTGGCGATGTTTTTTCGGTGGCCGCACTCACGATCCTGACAGACAAGCATTCTTCCCTTTTTCCCGTTAACTTCGAGCATCAATTTTCCACAGTCCGGACATTTTGTGCCTGTAATATTGTCATGCTTGAACTTTGAGTCGCTAAATTTGATTTCTGAAACTACTTCTTTAGTGTACTGCTTAATATCTGAGATAAACGCATTTTGCTTCAATCGACCTTTAGCAATTTGTTCAAGCTTTTGTTCCCACTCAGCTGACAACACTGGAGATTTTAAATCATCTGGAACAAGCTCTAACAGTTGTTTGCCCTTATTTGTGATGTGGATATCTTGGCCTCTTTTTTCAATTAAAAATGTATTGAATAACTTGTCGATAATATCCGCACGTGTTGCTACCGTGCCTAATCCACCAGTTTTCCCAATTGTTTCAATTAAATCCTTGCTTTCTCCAGCCATATATCTTGCCGGATTTTCCATTGCGGAAAGTAAGCTTCCTTCAGTGAATGGCTTTGGTGGTTGTGTTTCTTTTTCAATTTCCTTAACGGAAATGACATTCAGGCTCATGCCAGGTTGAATTAAAGCTGAAATTTGACCTTCATCCTCATGCTCATCAATCGAAGTAATGACTTCTTTCCAGCCTAATGAAGTAACGGTTATTCCTTTTGCAACGAATAATTCCTTGCCGATTTGTGCTTGAACATTCTTTTGCTCATACGTATATGGGGGAAGAAATACAGCTAAAAATCGTTTTATAATCAAATCATAAATTTTTTCTTCTTTCGCAGATAATGCCTGTAAATTTGGACGCTCTTCGGTTGGAATTATCGCGTGGTGATCAGTCACCTTGCTGTTATCGACAAATGACTTATTTGTTTTAATCCCATTTTTCAGGATTTTTGCACCAAGCTTTGCATAGGGCTGCACCATACATCCCTCAATGCGATCCTTTAGTGTATCAATGATATCTGTTGAGAGATATTTTGAATCAGTACGAGGATATGTGACCAACTTATGATGTTCATACAGCTTTTGGAGAACATTTAAGGTTTCTTTTGCTGAAAAACCGAACCGTTTATTTGCATCACGTTGAAGCTCTGTTAAATCATAAAGCTGTGGTGCGTAACTTTTCTTCTGTGATGTTTGCACATCGGTAATTTTCGCTTCCTGCCCCTGAAGAGAACGAACAATTGATGTGGACACATCCTTTTTAAAAATGCGCTGTTCCTTCGTTTTTTCATGCTGCCACTTGAGGGTTAAGCTGTCTGTTGTTGCTTTAATTTCATAATAAGGTGTGGGTTTAAAATTTTTAATTTCTTCCTCACGTTGAGCAATAATCGCTAAGGTTGGAGTCTGTACTCTTCCACACGAGAGCTGCGCATTAAACTTTGTAGTTAGTGCTCTTGTTGCATTTATTCCAACCAACCAATCGCTTTCAGCACGTGCTACTGCGGATGAATAGAGATTCTCGTATTCCTTGCCGTCTTTTAGAGTGGCAAAGCCTTGCTTAATCGCTTTATCTGTTACGGATGAAATCCATAAACGTTTGATTGGCTTACGGGTATTTGACTTCTCAATAATCCATCTCGCCACAAGTTCACCTTCACGACCTGCATCTGTCGCGATAATGATTTCATTGACATCCTTACGATGCATTTGTGTTTTAACCGCACTATATTGTTTGCCTGTTTGTTTAATGACAACAAGGCTTAAAGGATTCGGAATAATCGGTAGGTCCTCTAGCCTCCATGATTTATATTGGTCTCCATATTTTTCAGGGTCTGCTAACGTAACCAGATGGCCTAAAGCCCATGTTACGATATATTTATCCCCTTCGAAAAAGCCGTTGCCCTTTTTATGACAGTTTAATACACGGGCAATGTCTCTTCCAACAGAAGGTTTTTCTGCAAGAACAAGTGATTTCATTTCAATTCCTCCAATTCACTCTTCCTATTATAACAGAATCCAAAATTAAGGCATAAAGAAAACCCGGCCGGGTGCCGAGTTTACTGTTTATGTACGGGTAGGACGATTTGGAATTCTGTTACATTTAAATTAGATGTACATCCGATCGTGCCACCATGTTTTTCAATAATTTTTTTACATACAAAAAGTCCAATTCCTGTTCCGAATTCCTTTGTTGTATAAAATGGTTCAAAGATTGTATCCAATGATTCCTTTGGAATTGCAGGACCATTGTTAATGATTGAAACAACAATCTGATTATCGATTTGATATCCTTTAATCCAAATGTTTCGATCAAAATCCCTTTGTTTTAACGCATCAATCGAATTCATTAATATATTTAACAAGACTTGTCTAATTTCATCTTCATTAACGGTTATTAGTATGTTAGATTCAATATCAGTATGAACTTTTACATCACTGTCTAAAATACTCGCATAAATAAACTCTGTTATTTCAGTAAATAAATCGAATAACGAAACTTCATTTTCTTTGTTCTCAATTAATTTTTTTTTGGAAACGTGTAAGAACTGCGAAATCTTATAGTTTAGTTGATTTAATTCATGGCTGATAATATCTAAATATTTGATGTCTGGATTATCATTTCCTATTAATTTCACAAAACCAATGACAGCCGTAAGTGGATTTCGGAACTCATGAACAAATGTCGATGCCATTTGACCTAAAATTGTTAGGCGCTCTTGGTGACTCTGGTCGATGTATTGGATTTTTTCCTGGAGCTGTTTTTCTTTCATTTCTGTATATTTGGAAACGGCATGATAGGAAAACAAGTCAAATATTCGATTTACCTCTTCAAAAATAGAGTCCAATTGATCATGATCAATATTTGACCTATATATGTATTTTAATATTTCAGTTCTTCCTAGATTTACATTATAGACGAATTCCCCAATATTAATATTCGCCTCAACACGTTCTTCAGCTAGTTTATAAGCAAATAATTTTAGCTTTTCCTCATCGATTGGATTGAGCAATGAGTTTTTGACCATTTCAAACATTGTTAAACCGTTTAATACTAACTTTTCTTTATGAACATCAGTTTCTGACATCACGGTCTTTTCTTTCCATGATTTCAAAAAAATTGATAAATTGCTCTCGAGAAAATAAATGAGTTCACCAATTACAGGATTCATACGGTCAAGTCCTTTCAAGTCTATCTTTTATGCAAAATCCAAGTTATGTATAGTATTCTACATATTTCGCATAATCCCTTTTTGAATTTTTGAAAAATTGTAGACAAGTTTTATGGTGGGTCAAGCATACATTATAAGGAGACAAACTATAGGAGGGTTGATTATGAAATTTGTAGTGATTAAAAGGAGTTGGATTGTTACCGCTTTTGTTGCTGCAGTGGTACTGGTTGGAGGTTGGTTGTGGCTACAGCCAGAAATCATTCCTACGATTGCCCCACAGGCTGCTAAAAACGATGTTGTGATACATATTACAACAGGTGAACTAAAATCAAAAACAGATGATGGCAGAGAAATCGAGTCCTACTTCTGGAATCCAGGAACTGTCTATGTTCCTCAAGGCAAGGAAGTTACCTTCAATATTTACGGTGTAAATGGTAAAGAGCATTCCTTCTATATCGAGGGCACAGATATTAAAGGTACAGTCAGAAAAGGAGAAGAAATCACGGTCAAAGCGAACTTTAAGGAAGAAGGCATGTACCGTATCATTTGTTTAAATCACTCTGACAAAAATAATAACGGTCCGATGATTGGTTATATTGTTGTCGACTAACAAAAAAAGTGTAAGGTGCCTGGAACTAGACAATAAGAAAAACAGGAGAGTCGCCTCTCCTGTTTTTATCTTTTTCGCACCGTAATTGCATTGGTCGTTTTCTTTACAATACAGTCCTCGATATCTGCTTGTCCAAGCAGACCAAGGGTAATCGCAGCTTCAATTCTTTGTGGATCAGGCTGCTTAATGATTTGGATGCAATCAACGAGATTTAATTCTTCTAATTTCTTTACCGTTTTCTCGTCATGGTAGCTTTCTGAAGTCCTGATTTGTCGTTGTATCTTGTAATCTCCTACGACCGATTCTCCTTTCTCATGTTTTCCGACAGTTTCATCAAAATAAACATTAAGAACCTTCTTCATTTCTTTTAATTCTTTTTCAATTTCCTTCGCCTTTTCACTTAATGTGAAGTACTTTGATATAAGCTCCTCTGGAAGCTGCGTAAAATGCTTGGAATCCTGCATATTCATCACCCCTAATACCTTGATACTTCATCATATGAATGGGGTGGTAATAAAATTCTATTACTTAAAAAATCCAGCTATAAACAGCTGGATTTAAATACTTTTATACAACAACTTTTTCAGTAATGGGAATAAAACATCTGGCAATTGATCGATGTTTGGTACTAGAATGCTGTATTTTCCGTAAATATTTTGGATTGTTGTTTGCTGGCCTTCATCAATTTCGCCATTAGATAAGAAGACATTAATAACCTCAATCCCGTGTTTTCTGGCTTTAAGAACAGCTTCATGAGTATCGATGATTCCATTTTGCTCATAATCAAATGCCGCTGGCTCGCCATCAGAGAAGACGAGTAAGAATTTCTGTTTTTCAGTCCGCTGTAATAACTTTTTCGTTTGCAAGCGTATCGAAAAACCATCACGATTGTCTTCCTCCGGCTCAAGTTGCATGATTTCCGCACCATAGCTTCGTTTCAGACTAGAATCAAAATCAATCACTGTTTGCATGTAATTCGGCTGTTTCTTGCTATCTGCATCATTCGTGTCTTCCCAAAAACCTGTTACATCATGTGGAACCTGAACAGATTTTAACGCTTCATGAAATAGTGCAATACCAAGCTTTGTTTGGTCCATTTTATCGTACATCGAAGCTGAGCAATCGACTAATAACGAAAATACAGCATCAATTTGATGGGATGGCTGTTCTTTTTTATAAAATAATCTTGGATTATCATCTGTAAAAATACGAATGAGCTTTTTATTTAATCGTCCAAAATGTAAGTCACCTCTTGGAAGATTCTTTTTATGCTCCAATGTTTTTAAAATCATTTGCTTCAGTTTCTTCTGATATGGAGCAATAATAGCCTTGTTTTTTTCGTATTGAATAACCTCATCGTCTGAAGGTTTTCGTGCTTTTTTAAAGACTGGGTAAGCAAACCGATTTTCTTTTCCAAATTCGGTTTCTGATGATCCTTCTTTCTCTGAATGGATCATCTCCATGGCCTCAAGTTGGGAATAATCATTGTTTTTGCTTTTTTGAGACGAGCCCTGGGCAATTCCTAATGCTTGGTCACCCTCTTCTCCTTCTCTTGCCCCTTGACCCATAAGATTCGTTCGGGAGCCTTGTTCTAAGTCAAATTGTAAGAAGCTTTTTGTTGGTGTGCTTGTTTCTCGATGCCAAGTTTCGAACTTCTCCTCATGGATATCCTCGTCGCCTTTTTTCACATCATCAAGCACATCATTGTTTTTCAGCTTATCCTTGCGTTTTAAGTCATCGATTGTCAACCCGTCTTCAAGAGCTTCATAATCAAGCTCTGGTAAATGAAAATAGGTGTTCAACATATCCTCGTCCACGACATCCTCTAACACATCGATGATTTCTTCACAAATCTTAAAGATGTCTTTCGTTGATTTAGAATCATAGACTTTCGCAATTTGGCTTCGCAAAAACGGAATGACAAGATCTATTTTATCTTGAATCGACGGAATCACCTCGAGTGGAGATTGGGCTGTTAAAAGTAAAAATAGTGCATTAAAAAGAGCATCTGTTGGAACACTTTTGACCGTATTGACATGGAGCTGATCCTCATAATACGTACGATAAATTCTTCTTCTTTGGGAAAACGATTTTCGTGTACCAGGACGTTCTTTTATACAAAGCTCTTCTAGACGGAAATCTTCAAACAGCATGAATAGTTGTTTCGCAAAGCTCGGTAGCTTGCTTTTTCTACAGAATTTTAAATACTGGTCTATTACCTTAAAATCCGTGTATTTCATACTTCCTATTGTACGTAAAAAGACATCACTTAATAATCCATTTCGTTTGTCGCTATCTGGGCGATTGTCCCAAAAATGGCTGATGATCACTTTTTGTCGAATCGGGTCAAGATATGATTTATAGCCTAACTCCATTTCGAGTTCAGGATTTTTTGAGATCGTTTTAGCAAGGTCGGATAATTCCATGAATAAAAAGGAGTCGACCTTTTTATCATTAAATTGAATAAATCTCATTTTAAAAACCTCACTCAAACAAAGTTTCTGCTATATTTTTAACGGCTGCTTTCTCACGGTCATCCTCAAGTTTTTCAGTAATTCCACGCTCTATTGCCCGTAATGGCGGCATATACATTGCTAAATCACAAGTATCAATTAATGCACGAATGGACGCTGCCTCTTCAGATAGCATGCCACCACGAACCTGAGTGATTAAATCAGATGATAAGGAGACAAATTTATTGATTAAATTTTCATCCTGTAAGGCCGTCTGTGTTTGAAGAACTTCCTTTAGTGTATCTCCTTGAATATATGGAACGTCAATGACTACAAAGCGGTTTTTCAATGCTTCGTTTAAAGGTACAGTACCAACATAACCTTCATTGATTGCAGCTATGACACCAAAGCCATTTTCGGCACGAACTACTTCTGCAGTAAACGGATTGGTAATCATTTTTCGATAATCAAGCACACCGTTTAAAATTGGCAGAGTTTCTGGTTTTGCCATATTGATTTCATCAATGTAAAGGAGATACCCTTTTTTCATAGCGTTGATTACAGGACCTGATACAAATTCAATTTTCATTTTTCCGTCATGCTCTTGAATCGTTTTATAGCCAAGTAAGGCTTCTGCATCCAGGTCGACAGAACAGTTGATACTAAACATTGGTTGCTGAAATATATGAGAAATCGTTTCGGCAAGCTTTGTTTTACCTGAACCTGTTGGCCCCTTTAAGAGCACATTTTTCCCGATGCTTAGGGCAATGATTGCATCACGAATAATATTGATATCTGAAGGTGTATATCCCCCTTTGCCAATTAAGAGTTCATCACCGGTAACCCGGTTCATTCTATTTGAAATTTCGGTTTGAATATTTGTCGGTAACTTCAAATCTTCTAGTTGAATTGTCATGTAGCATCAAATCCTCTCATACATATCTTTATACCATCACGTATTTTACCGAAGTTTGTTGTGAGTAGCAATAAATTCAGCTTAGAATTCAAGTATTTATGACATTTTTGGTGAAGGTATGGTATGATAATTATAAATACTCGTAAAATACAAATAGACCGCAGATGTTGCGAGCATCTACGGCCTAGCAATAGAATGGTCCCACTAAGAGGATCAGCCTAATACAAAGATAGACCTCACCCGATTTTTAGCGGAAAAAGGGAGGTCTATTTTTTATTGTTGTCAAAAGATAAAATCGCAACAACAAGCGACGCGAACGAAAGCATAATCACAAGGCTCTCATAAATCGTCATATAGGCATCACCCCCTTTCACTTGGGAGCTTAGCCGACCACCCTTATGGACAACCTATTGCCATTTTATTATAGCACATTTTACCATACGAACACATGTTTCATTTAAAATTGGTTCTTAATACTCACTAACGCACCGTCTAGATTTGCCTTGATTGCATCTTCTTTCTTATTTAGATGCTCACCAATATAGGAAATAAGTTCATTGTCAAATGCTAACCCACTTGCAAATTGACGCTTCACAAAACGCTCCGCTTCAGCAAATAATGAAAACTTTACATCAAGTGTTTTCTTCTCATGATGAATGACCCAATTGTCCGCTTTTTTGAATACAAAAGACTTTTCGCCTTTTCGATTCACAAGAAGAGTCCCATTTTCGTTCTCTTTTACGTTAAGCTGGTTTTCAGGAGCATCGTGGCGAATTGCATACAATGGGAACGTATTTTTTACAAAAAGCTCAAATGCCGAATCACCAAGTGAACAGCCAGATGCCTTTGGATGTCCCCCGCCACCATATCGCTTTGCAAATTCTGATACATCGACATCGTCGTGGATTGTACGGAGACCAATCTTTTTCGTACCAACATTGATGAGCGCAATCAAGTCTAAGTGTGGGTTTAGCTTTCCAAGTGCATTTCCAAGCTCAGAAATATATTGCTCTGCATGAACCACTCCGACACAATAATTCTCAATAAACGTCTGAACGATTTGTCTATTTTTTGAATTGATATAGCGTTCAATTTTTTTATCCTCAGTATCTAAAAGGAATTCTTCACCTTCCGTTAACTGGAAGGAATCTCGGTTATTTTGAAGTCTATTAAGCATTTTTTCCTCAAATTCTTCAATTCCAATGATAAAAAATAAATCATTGAGTCGTTTAGCACCGACGCGATTTTCAGACTCCCATTCCCACGTATCATAGAGTCTTACTAACTCGATAAATTCTTCTAACCCTTTATGTTCTTCAATCAGTCTTTTTTCACGAAGAAATTCATAATAAAGTGAAGTTGCACACGTTTTCTTGCCTGATTCATATTCAGCTTGAACAAATCCCCAGTCATACTTATTAAAATGCATCGCCGTTTTATGATGGTCAACCATTTGTATGTAGTTTCCTGCTTTATGACGTTTTTCCAATGCTTTTTCGTTTTTGTCATTAACTGCAAGATCAGTTATGTATACTTTTGCTTGATTGTGTTCAGGATTTTCAATATATTTTTCCACACGTTCATTTAAGTTTCGGTAAGAGCAATAGGAGACATCAACATCATCACCAAATGCTAGCTTGGCAACAAGTCCACATCCTACTCCATCTAAATCACTATCTGAAAATAACTTTATCAAGTTGAATTCCCCCTTCACTCCTAGTTTCGTTTACAATGGCTATTTTCATACTCGTCTACTACTTTACACTAAAAATGCCAAAAGAACGAGTCTTGCATTTGTTACGAATAAATTTTTCCATCAATCATGTCGTTTTTGTGATATAATCCATTAATCAATATGGAAGGTAGAAGGAAATCGTTTAATGAATCAAACGTTTAGTTTAAAAGAAAAATATACTTTATTTTTTCATATCCTCTTCCCAATACTCGTTACACAGGTTGGTCTAAATCTTATCAATTTTGTTGATACGATGATGTCCGGCCGTGCTGGAGCAAATGATCTTGCCGGTGTTGCCATTGGATCGAGTCTTTGGGTACCAGTCTATACGGGGTTATCTGGAATATTAGTTGCAATCACACCGATAATTGCCCAATATGTAGGGGCAAAACAAAGGGATAAAGTACCCTTTTCAGTAATGCAAGGTGTTTATATTTCAATCGTTATCGCTATCGTAGTTGCAGTGATTGGTGGGTTTGTGTTAGATCCAATTTTAGGGACTATGAAGCTTGAATCTGAGGTTCGGGAAATTGCAAAAGAATATGTAATTGGACTATCTTTCGGGATTGTACCGCTTTTTGTGTATTCGGTATTGAGGTCGTTTATCGATGCACTTGGTCACACAAGAGTGTCGATGATTATTACTCTTTCCTCATTACCAATCAATGTGGTGTTTAATTACCTATTGATTTTTGGGAAATTTGGCTTTCCTGAATTAGGCGGTGCTGGAGCTGGATATGCAACTGCAATCACATATTGGCTAATCGTTATCATCGCTGTTTGGATTATTTTAACGAGAACACCATTTGTCGAGTATCGAGTTTTCCGCAAGTTCTTTCCTGTTTCGCTTCGAAGTTGGGGTGAAATATTGAAGCTTGGGCTGCCGATTGGGTTTGCGATCTTTTTTGAAACGAGTATATTCTCAGCCGTAACACTGTTGATGAGTGAATTCAATACTACTACCATTGCCGCTCACCAAGTTGCGATCAACTTTTCAAGTTTGCTTTATATGATTCCATTAAGTATTTCGATGGCTTTAACAATTGTTGTCGGCTTTGAGGTTGGAGCCAACAGATTTATGGATGCGAAACAATATAGTGTAATAGGCATTTGTATTGCTGTTCTGATGGCGCTTGTATGTGCAACAATTATTTTTGTTTTTCAAGAGCCAATTGCAAAAATGTATTCGACTAATGCTGCGGTTATCAAGTTAACAACGCAATTTTTAATCTATGCAATCTTCTTCCAGCTTTCAGATGCGATTGCTGCACCAATTCAAGGAGCCCTTCGCGGATATAAGGACGTTAACACAACCTTTGTGATGACACTAATATCCTATTGGGTAATTGGGTTGCCGGTTGGGTATGTGTTGACTCAGTATACGTATCTAGGTGCGTTCGGATATTGGATTGGATTGATTGTCGGACTTGCAGCAGGTGCGATTACATTGTCTGGACGATTAATTATAGTACAGAAAAAAGCTGCTCGAATAGAATTAAGCACGGATTAAGTGGAAAACCAGCCTTTTTAGAGGCTGGTTTTTTGTTATATATGGAGTTTTATCTAAAAATCAAATCCTATGGTCATTATATTGATTCTATGGACATTAATCCATTTTCTATGAGCATTATTTTGATTCTATGGTCATTAATCCACCTTCTATGGTCGTTAGCAAACTAGCCCATCATCTCATTCAAAAGTTTCATTTCATCTTGATGCGAAAAATGATTTTCATGCGGTGTTTCAAGCACAAACGGCATATCACTAAACACCGAGCTCGACAAAAATTCCTTTATTTGCTCGACTTTTATCTCACCAAACGGAATATTGGCATGACGGTCCTTCATCGATCTTGTTGGGTATGCGGAATTATTTAAATGAACAGCTTTTAGATGTTCAAAATAGCCAAGTTCAATTCCTTTTGCCTCCACCTTACTCCAATTGTCACCATTCCACACACCGCTTGCAAACAAATGGCACGTATCTAAGCAGAAACCAATTTTATTTGGAAAATTAGTTAGTTGCCTAACCTGAACGAGTTCCTCTAACGTTGTCCCAGTAGGTCCACTTTTCCCTGCATTATTTTCTAATAATACGAGTGCTTCTCCATCCCATTTAGACAAAACATTATTCAATGTTCCAATTAACCGTTGATAGCCCTCAAGTGGGTCAACTGCATTTTTCAGTACTCCAAAATGAACAACAACACCAATCGAACCGCATTCGTTGGCAATTTCTAAATCATTTAGTAGTGAATCTATTACAAGCTCTATTTGATCCTCATCTGCAACTAAATTCGTTGGATATGGAGTGTGTGCAATTGTTACTAAATCATGGGCTTTACAATATGTCGCACATTCTTTTGCATCATGACGATTAAATTCTTTTACTGACAGGCTTCGTGGGTTTTTCGGAAAATACTGAAATGCCTTTGCTCCAATTTTTGATGCATGACGGGCTGCACCTGAATACCCATCTCGAATACTGATATGACTTCCAAATCTCATGATTTTGTCTCCTATCAATGTATACGATTATAATTTTCAAATAAAGTAGAAACTATTCAG
Source organism: Bacillus sp. JJ1566 (assembly GCF_036962685.1). NCBI lineage: Bacteria > Bacillati > Bacillota > Bacilli > Caryophanales > Bacillaceae > Bacillus > Bacillus sp. JJ1566. The sequence goes on from NZ_JBALOP010000055.1 coordinate 21,489, forward strand.
TAAAGTGAAACTTCAATCAGTGAACTGCCACTGAGGGTTAGTTGAACCAATCGGGCTTTTACTGGCAGTTGACCCCCACCGTTTTTCTTTGTTTATAAAGTTTCCAAAAGTAGGGTATTACTTCCAGTTAATGCGGGATAAATGGGCATACTAATTTTCGAGGTGAAGAAATTGGAATACTTTACATCAAAAGATGAGACGGTCGTAAATAAATCAATCGAGGAATTAGAAGAAGAAATGGGCCTATATATTGTTTCCCCAGAAAAAATGAGTCAGATAATAGAAGAAGAGCAATAAAAAAGAGCGAAGTCATTATCCTCGCTCTTTCGAATCATTAATGAATATGATTAATGAAAATACGACAATAGACTTGCAGCTCTCCAGACAATTACAAATGAACATAAACTAATAAACGTTGCGCTAATGATTTTGGCTACTCTTTTGTGAGTTCCTTTAAAAATTGAATGTGCGAAGGAAAATGCAAAGATCAAAAATAAGATCAATGAAATTTCCATATACATGTTCATCTCCATAAAAATACCCCTCTCATTACCCGATTTGCTGAGATATTTTGACGAGCCCTTCTTGTATATGCACCGATTATAAAGGAAACTCAGTGGTTGTACAACTGAGTTTTGAACTATTTGTAAATTTTTTCTTGTTTTGTTTACATTTTCTTCACATTTTCCATTTCTTCTAGGTAGACATGCTGTATATTAAGTTTATCTTCAATTGGCAGGCTAGAATCAAAGATTCGTTTAGTTGCCATAAAAAATTTTTCATACGGCGTTTTTCGTAGCCTTGGATGGGTTAATTCATCTAAAAGGTCTCTTTGAATTGTTGCCCGAAGGATGTCTTCGCTGCTGATGTCTTTATGCCACAACCTTCTGTTCATCCAAAGCGATTGATATGCTTTTAAAAGTCGTTCAAAATCAACGGGATAGTTCTCCATTTTCATAGAGCTCCTTTTAAGCCAAAAAGCCCAAAAACACAGGCTCTTAGCCCTTAATCATCAAATTTATACGTCCAATATACTTCTGTTCTTAGCCACTCCAGGACTTCACTATCCTTGTTATCGATTTTCTGAAGTAAATTGCCCATGAGCCCCTCTGTTTGGGAGCGATGTGCTTTTAAAGTTGCAAACTTCTTGTCTAACACTTCACTTACATCGAATTCGATGTCATGCTCACCGATCTTTTCGACACGGTCATGAGTAATGGCTTTGGCGTAAACTACAGGTCTATTTTCTTTCGGTATGCGCTTAACAGCACGTATCGTTGCTTCACCTGTTGCATCATGATCAGGGTGTACACCATGTCCAGGATAAAAAGTTATTACAAGTGATGGATTCACTTCTTTAATGATTTCTTCGATGGAGTCTGCAATTTTTTCAGGATCTAAAAATTCCAATGTTTTATCACGGTAGCCTAGCATACGCAGATCCGTAATGCCACAAGCCTTACAAGCTTCTCTAAGCTCTTTCTTACGAATTTCTGGTAATGTTTCACGGTTTGCGAAAAATGGATTTCCAAGGTTTCTGCCCATTTCACCAAGTGTAAGGCAGGCATACGTTACAGGTACCCCTTTTTGGGTGTTTAAACTGATAAAACCAGACACTCCAAATGCTTCATCATCTGGATGCGGTAACACAATTAAAATATGTCGTTCCATTTTACTACTCCTTTAATCAAAATATGCCAATATATAGTTGTCAAAAATTCTTAGAATGGGGTCGTGCTGATCTGAAGGGCGACTGCAAGCTTCCCTTCTTCATCATGTCCAGCAAGTAATAAACGATCCTTCTCGTCCAATTCCCAATCTGTTAAGCCTTCTGCATAAATCCAACCGATGTCCATCTTAAGGCCTACACGGTATGGATCATTTCCGACAATTTTTCCTTCTGTAAAAGTAACCAGGGCGTTTCGAATAAATGCACCCGCTGATGTTTTACGAGTACCTGAATGAACAGCATATGCGCCATTTGTCGTTTCAAGATGAATATATACGTTTTTGTTAGCAAAACGGTTGATTAAGTCCTGAATATCTTCTTTATTAATCGGTTTCAAATGTGAATCCTCCAAACTCAATATAAATAATCATACCTAAATATTAACGATTTTATCAATAAAATTCCAATAATGCGAATCGCAAAATGCAATAAGTTGTAATCCTTAGTAAATCTGGTATGATTTTCTTCGTATTGGTTATATTACGTATATGAAGAAGGTGGTGAACAAATTGGCAAGAGAAAACCTTGAACTTGTGAACAATATGGAATTTGGCATAACATCGAAATTCATTCCGAACTTATGTGAAGCAAAAACGTTAAAAGTTGTTGAAATAAATCAATCATCTGTTCGAATAGAACTCGAGTCAAAGCAAAAAGGAGTCTTCCCTCTTTCCCATTTTCAATACTTAATCCGCCATGGGGCATTGGTATTATCAAAGGAAGAAGACGAAGAAACAGCATAATAGAAAACAACCATCCGTTCAGATGGTTGTTTTTCTATTTTAGATTATTCACCTAAATTTTCTTCTTTTAAAACAGATTCAATTCCTTCTAATGCAGCATCTGCATCATTACCTTCAGTTTGAACCACAATTTGAGAGCCTTTAGGTACACCTAAAGACATTACACCCATAATTGACTTAAGGTTTACAGATTTTCCATTAAAGGAAAGCGTAATTTCTGATTGATATTGACTTGCTTTATGTACGAGCTTTGTAGCCGGTCTAGCGTGTAAGCCAGCATCACTTGTAATAGTAAACGTTTTTTCTGCCATAGTTATCCCTCTTTCTAATATCCTTCTCCTATAGAATAGCCATTAACTGCCTTGATAATCAAGTATATTTTTCAGATTTGGCAATTTGCACAAAAAAATGTTTTTCGTGAAGACACTTCTTTCTTCACAATCACCGAGCCACAGCGGACACATGGCTCCCCTTCTCGGTTATACACTTTATATTTTTCCTCGAAACCACCTGTTAGTTGATCTCCATTATAAAGTGGCATATCGATGTACCCACCAAAGCGGATTCCTTCCTGTAAAACAGATTTAAGGGATGAATGCAGCTTTTGCAGTTGAGTATGATTAAGTGAATCAAAAGTTCGAGTTGGCATAAGTTCTGCCGCAAAACAAATTTCATCAGAGTATCGATTACCGATTCCAGCAATAAATTGTTGATCGACAAGAGTTGTTTTGAGTTTTCCTTTTTTGTTTTCGGCTAATTCTTGAAATGCCTGGTATGTAAAGCCTGGTTCAAGGGGTTCCGGGCCTAAATCAGCAAATTCCTCTTCAATCTCTTTTGAAGTTAGGAGATGTAAGTAGCCTAACCGAAGACCAATAAAAGTAAGCCTGTGGGAAGTGAAACTGATAATAACTTGCTTTGTCCTTGAATTAGTGTCGTCATCTTTTTCGATGTACATTAAGCCACCCAACATAAGATGGAGGAGTAATTTTTTACCGCTCGCAAGGTCAAAAATGAGATGCTTTCCCCTCCGCTGAATTTGTGTAATTTTATTGCCAATAAGCTCTTTTTTAAAATCGGTAACTGAACTGTTGATTGATTTTTCACGGTTTACCTCTACGTCTTTTATTGTATGTCCTGCTATCTTTAGCTGGAGGAGGTTTTTATATGTTTCCATTTCTGGCAGTTCAGGCACTTTAACACCTCCATGTTATTTTCAATTAGCTTAAACACTTATCAAGAGTTTCATGTATGAAAAAGCCACGAAGATGTCCTCCGTGGCAGGTGGTTAATGTAGTTTTTCAATTTCATTTTGAAGCTGTTTTGTTCGCTTCGCATTTCCTTCAGCGAAATTAGCGAGTCTTTCTTTCAGTTCCCCGTTGTGATGAACCCTTTCAGAGGTAATCAAATAGCGTCGCATCAATTCAGATTCTGCTGAATAGGCTGTTTCCAGTATTTCCTTTAAAGCATCGTCTGTGAGTGCATCCTCACGGTCATGATCTCGATCAAAATCCTTCTCATGATTCATAATATAATCACCTCTCTAAAAGTATTTACGTTTTAATGGGGAATAAGGCTGTAAAAATTAGTCAAAAAAAGCGTCTCCTGCACGTTGACGCTTTTACTCAAATACTCCAATGATCGGTTGTCCATTTTTAACTTGTGTTAATACTCCAGATTCATCTTTGGCAATTTTTCCAGAGACGATGACATAGTCGACTCCTTTTGAAAGTGAGGCTGGCTTTTCTGCTGTTGCTGTGTCAATGATTTCATGGTAATCAAAAACCGTAATATCTGCCGTGGCACCTTCATCAAGCCTACCTCGGGTTGCCATCGCTGGTGCAATATCTTCAAGCTGTCTTGCGGAATGAATCGTAATCTTTTTCATCCCTTCCATAAGTGGCAGAACATCAAGATCACGGATATATCGTCCAATAAATCTTGAAAAAGTTCCTGCTCCTCTTGGATGATTAAATTCATTATCCATTATTGCATCACTACCGATCATACTATGATCTACCTGAAGTGCTTGAATGAGTTCTTTTTCTTCCATAGCATAGACGATAACGATTCCGCCTTTTTTACGATAAATCGGGAAGGTTTCCGCCGTAAGTCGCTCGGTCGTTCCAGCAACTTGAATATCTGAATAAGTGATGCCAAAGCGTGATTGCCAATCTCCAGCCATCCGTTCAAATGAAATATTAGTTGCCCATGAATCGTATGGATATACATCGTATGTGACTTGATAACCTTCAGAGCGTGCTTCTTCAATTAGCGCAAGAGCCTCTTCCATTGCACCTGTCCCACCTGTACTATGAAGGTGCATAAAATGTACCGGTGCATCTAATTCCCTTGCATATCCTAGGACTTCTTTTACAGAATCAATGCTAGTATGCTCACCGGTTAGACTCGAATGTCTGCCATGAAAATGAGTAACGAGCCTATATTCCTTCGCCACTTTCATAATAGCTTTGATTTCTTCTGGGGTAGTTCCTGGGTAATACTCAGGACTAAACGCAATAGCGAGTGCACCTTTTTTTACTTCTTCACGGGCCCGTTTTACCATATAATCGATTTGTTCCTGTGTTGGCGTACCGTGATTACCGAGACCTGCCTCATAACGCAAGCGAACGGCATACAAGGCACCGCCATAGTTTACTGAGGTCGGGTATTTGTCATATTGATTAAAAAATCCATTAAAATCCACGGTACATCCATGCATTGATAGATTCGTTGTAACGCCATCCCCAATTTTAAATTTCGCTCCCATCGGACTCGGATTGAACGAAAGCATATCAATAAAACCAGGACTTACGATTTTTTGGTACGCATCGATTTCGGTTATCCCTTGAATCTTTGCTTTCGTGACGGTAGCTACTTTGTCATCTTTTATTCCAACATGATAACCAATTTTTATCGTTTCTTTATCTGGATCAAGAACAATTCCATTTTTTATAACAATATCATATGCATCTGATGGTTGTTGATTAGTCGTGTCCGATTGCTTGTAATCGTATACTTTAATCTCAAGCTTGTCCTTCTTCGACTTAAAACCAACAAGCTGTTCGCCATCAAATAAAAACTTATCGCCATTTATTTTTGTTAGCTGCGTCGTTTGATTAGTTGTTAAATCATGAACATAAGCGGAAACCTTGCCTTGGTTCTTGATGGTATAGACAATCTGTTCAAGCTCAGGATTTGCGTCAACCCAATCAAGGGTTGCTTTTTTAGATGGCAGATCCACGACAAGCAAATCCATATGTGAATTGAATTCTGTTGTATTAAAAATGATTTCTGCGTTTTGCTTATCGGGATTCGTTTTCGCGTACAGCATCCCTTCCATGTACCCATTTTTAAATTTAATATTGCTGATGTCTGCCGAATTCTCAAATAGGATTTCAGAAATCGTTTCTTTTGTCGCTATATTAATGACTTCCATGAAATTGCTGCCATCTTTCTTTTTCCCATATATATACATCATGTGGGAATCTGGGTTTACTTCGACCCCGTGATAGGTTTTATTCGGATTGTTTGGAAGTTGAAAATCCTCCCACGGCTTAATGTTTTCAATGACGGATTGTTGGCGGTCCCCGATGTAAAGCTTTTTTTCATCTTTTTCTTCAAGCATGGCGAGAACTTGATTCCCATAAAACGTAATCCCGTCTATTTTGAAGCCGTTTACAATTAATTGACTTTTAACAGTTTCATCTGTATCCGTATAGACCTCCTTTGGTGAGATGATTTTTGAACCGAAAAAGACAACTAACAGAACGATTACAAGTGTTACGCCATATTTTACAAAACGATTTTTCATAGTTTATCACCCTAATAAAAGAGGAAAAAATCTCGAAATTCGAAATCTTTTCCCCCTACGTTTATTCTTTCAATGCTGCTTCAAGTGCAACCTCGATCATATCATTGAATGTAGTTTGTCGTTCTTCCGCAGTTGTTTCTTCTCCAGTTAAAATATGATCGCTAACCGTTAAAACAGATAATGCGTTTCGACCAAACTTCGCTGCTAATGTATATAATGCAGTTGTTTCCATTTCTATAGCAAGTATACCGTATTGTGCCCACTTTTCTAATTCGGCGTTATCGTTGTAGAATACGTCACTTGTGAAGACATTTCCTACTTTTAGCTTTAGCCCTTTTTCAGTACCCGCATCATATGCTCTTTTTAATAAATCAAATGAGGCTGTAGGCGCATAGTCCACAGTTCCAAAGTTAATACGGTTCATCTGAGAATTTGTTGATGACGTCATTGCTAAAATGACATCGCGCACTTTCACATCTTTCTGAATCGCACCGCAAGTACCGACACGAATTAAGTTTTGGACACCATACTCATTCATTAATTCATGTATGTATATGGAAATGGATGGAACACCCATCCCTGTGCCTTGTACGGATACGCGCTTTCCTTTATATGTACCGGTAAATCCGAGCATTCCTCGCACTTCATTATAGCATGTAACATTTTCAAAAAAGTTTTCTGCAATATATTTTGCACGCAAAGGGTCCCCTGGCAGCAATATCGTTTCAGCGATATCCCCTTGCTTTGCACCAATATGTGTACTCATTCATGTTCCTCCTATGTAAATATTGCACTTTTCATATCTTACCACAAATACATTCTATACAAAAATAAACATGAACGCAAAAATATGGGGAAAGCTATGGGTGTAACATTTCTTAAGGAGGGTATTTATCCGTGGCTAACGAAAAAATGAGCAAAAAATTGCGACAGGCTGTTGAATATGCAAATGCTACCGACACCACTAAGGGTATTGGAAATCCACCAAATACATCGAAAAAAGAAAAAGATGGCTTTATCCAGCCTAAATAATTGGAGGGATTAAATTGGGTAAGAAAAATCGTGCACGAACAGGAGCACCAAAGAAGAATAATCACGTACCACCAGAGGCAATCGAGGCGGAACAAATTGCTCACGGGAAAGAATTCTCTGCAGCTGGTGGACGTAAAAATGGGCCAGGGAATAATGAGTAAATAAAAAGAGGTGTCCAAATTATTGGACACCCTTTTTGATACAAAAAAACGACGGGCTTTCCCGCCGTAATATGTACTAATCTTCTCTTTCTTCATCAATTACACATTTATAGAGCAAATATTCAAATGTAATATCGGCTAGCTCTTCTAACTCTTCCTCACCTGGGGCAAATCCCCTTTGGACAAGCTCGTTATAGAAAAACTCTGCAATTTCCTCCGTATCAATAACAACCTCAATTTCCTTCAGCATGATCGCCCCCTTACTTAAGATGTATGTTCTAACAAGAACACCTATGTCATTTTCGTATGTATTTTATTTTTTAGTCATGAATTCAAAATTTCATACATAGGATGGAATATAAAGTTTGGACAAGCTAATGGAGGGGTTCTCATGACAAAGCATGCCGTTATCTTAAAATTCCCAGTAAAAAAAGAAGTCAAAGAGACAAATAAATTCCTTGAATTTATTGACGGAGAAGGGTTCGACAAAGTGTTAGGAAAGGTAACAAATGGATTATTTTCTGCTATTTTATTTTTAGGGATCCCTTATTTCATTTATGTGTTAGTACAAGTATTCCTCATGGGTTAATCGTTACCTTTCCCAGACTCAAATTTTTGTAGATTTTTCATAGCTAAATCCATAACGTCCTTATATTTTTGATCCTGGAACATATCGTACAGGATCTTGTAGTCGTTATACACATCAAGTAAACCGTCAATGATTTCTTTTTTCTCTTTTTTGATACGCATAGAATCTTTTTCAGATTTACGATAGATATCCATATTTTCATACATCCCCGCATTTTTGTTTTTCTTTTTCACAAAATACTTCAGCGAATATTTTTGAAGGAATGTTTCGGCTTGATCAAAATCTGCAAGAAGTGTCAGCTCATCCTCTCCCGCTTCGAGCCATTCACCATCTGTCACTCGCGCTAGTTCGTAAATCACATCCTCCCATGCACCCTCTTTGTATCTCCAAATCTCCGTGTGTATCCCGACAATTTTAAACACATCATTTTCATATCCTTGAACAAAGACAAGGTCACCAAAATAATATTTATATTCAATTTCAATTTTTTCAATTTCTATCGGCTTTGCTTTGTATTCCGAGAGTAATGTTAACGCCGACTCCGAGTAAAATGCCTCGCCTTTATTTACTTTATAAAGAAAATTCCCATCAAGCTTGCGGATATCTGTCACAGACCCAACTGTTCCATATAACGTAACAACGACGATATCCCCGATTTTGTATTTTGGCTTTTTGATTTTATCATCCATATCCTCATCCCTTTTGCTTTTGTGTCGATTTGAAGGGTGTGAGATAGTATATGCAAGTCTTTTGTAAAACGGCATTCGATTAGGGCTTGTGAGATAAGAAAAATTAACGGGTGACGAGCCTAAAATTAGAGGAGTTTTTGGTGTTCGCTTTAGAGGTCCTGAGCGGACGTTAATTTAGGCTAGTGGGAGTATTTTCGTGATAGTGGGAGTAAATCCTGGTTAGTGGCAGTATTTTTGAAATAGTGGCAGTAAATCCTGACTAGTGGGAGTATTTCGGGATGGGGTAAGAAAGTTTGGGTTAGTGACAGTAAAAATTGGATAGTGACAGTATTGTCAGCATAGTGACAGTATTTTATAAAAGATATGATAAAAGCCGCTTGTGAAATAGCTCTAATAAATAGAAATACCACCAAGAATCTGCCATCTCGGTGGTCAAAAATCAATCTTCGTTTTGATAATGCTCCCAGGCTTTATCAAAAATGGACATGCTTTTTATATACTGGCCGTTTAGCTCCAAATAAGAGCTCAATTCATCATAATCCATCGAATAAATTGGAAAGCTGTGATCCAAATAAACGTCATTTGCAAATTGACTAATCTCATCCTTCGCTTTAGCAGCTCGAAACTTCACAATATAATGATAAAATGACTTCCCCATAACAACCACTTCCTATTTTTGCGTTCGTTTTTTTGTCATTTTATCATGTCAGAAGATCATGTCAACTAAAAACGGAAATAGTTAAGCTTTAAAAATCTAGGAATCTCCATGAGTTCCTTGTACTGAATTGTTTTTGAAATTTTTTTGTATCGATTAACATGAGTTGATTATCGATTTCATTGACAATCTTTTCTTCTTGATATTCCATACTACAATCTTCACATTTAACGCTAGGTGTTTCAGTGATTTCGATTGCGCGCGTACCGTCTGGTAAATACCAAAAGAAAAATACCTAGTCATTTTACACATGTTTAACTTGGAAGCATACATTAATAAAGAATGATAAGAGAGGTGTGAATGCTATCGTGAGAAGTTTATATTTTAGACAAACTGGTCCTTATTTTATTAAACAACCACAATATTATTACTTCAATTCTCCTTATACATACCAACCTAATCGTAACATGGGGCCAAACTCACCCTTATCGCAAAACCCTACTTACCAAGTTTATCCTTATATTCCAACTCAGTTTAACTCAAATATGCCAAATATAGTTCCAAGCCCTCCATTATCGCCAAGCCAAACTTACCCTGATATTCCATATCCAGGTCCTCATCAAAATTGGATATATCAACCAAGCAATACTTATTTTTTCCTAGGGGACCAAAACGCCAGCTACTACACTTTTCCGTATGAGGTTGATCCCAAAACCGAAATTGTAATCAGAGGGCGATATCCCTATGCAAGATATTTTACTTATAATATAGCTAGTATTCCATCTCATCGTTTAGTTGATTCAGTAGTCGGGAGTGAGTTAATTCCTGACCCAGGAAGTACGAACCCCTTTTTGCCTGGTGCTAATTGGGATGCAACAAACCGCAACTATACCTTAAAAATCCGCTTTACTGCCCCTCCAGAGGGATCCAATCATTTTGTTCCTGGAGCAGGTAATAATGTGATTTACGCGGGAACTTTGGAAAATGGGGAACCAAATAGATTTGGGTTGATTATATTAAGAATTTACGTTCCGAGTATAGGCTATGATAAAACAGGAGGTGTCGATCTTCCCTTTATCACGTATTCTACAAGAAGGATAGAAAGAGGACATCGAACCCATTGCAAGGTTGAAAGTAGTAGTCTTTCTTCTGCAGCATTTCAAAACACAATCCAGCAAAACAACAATGAACAGAATCAGATGGATTTTGATGACTATATTAATTTAAATTATTTTGCCAATAGTAATAAAAGAAATAACATGAAGATGGATTTTAGACAGAGTTCCGCTTTAACTTGGAAGCGATTTGCACCAGAATTTCTTCAACCTGAAGGAAATACGGTCTATACCATATCCAATCTAATTGATAGGGACCCCAGTAAGTTGTTGTTCATTCGCTGGAAAGCCCCTACATTCCCGGATACGTATCATAATTTCGGAATCGTAGGTGATGAAGATATGCAATATTGGAGTATGAGTTTTATAACACCAATTAATATTATGGGACTCTATACAATCTCAGATTATCAGACAATTATTGATAAAAAAGGGTATGTAAATCTGGTTATAAGCTTTGGAGCCCCACGTCCAACATCCGTCACCTCCGAAAATGGATTTACTTGGGTTGACGCTAGCCAACTTCCTTTAGTCCCGCTTTTCCTTTTTTACAGAAATAATCAAATATCACAGAACTTTCTGCATCATACAGCGTCGGATGTTCCAAAGAACGAAATAGTTACCCCTCAAGACATGGGAAAATATTATCCATCCGGTAAATATGTAGACACTATGTATTTTGAACAGACATAATAATGAGTGTTGGCACAAACTATGCCAACACTCTTTTTAGTTACTAAATTTCTTTCACTTGACCCATATAACCAAAAAGAAGTGAAACTTACCATAGTTGACAAAAAATTTGGTGTGGAATTCCCAAATACTTCTACACAACATACTTCTGACAAACAGCAAAAATGAACTGAATCACTTTTGAACAATCCAAGTTTTATGCAAGCTGTAATTGAAAAGGTAACTCAAAACATATCAAAATAATAGATACACGGAACCAATTATTTGATTCCGTGTTTTTTCTTTAAATAAGTTCTAGTGTCTCAGTCATTTACATTTTAAGAAGAAAAATCAAAATAATTTTTCTTCAATAATCTAGGTAGTTCCATTAACTCCCTATACGTTATCTTACCATCAATTTTCTTTGTATCTACTAAGAATAGTTGGTCTTCAATTTCTTTGATAATGCGTTCTTCCTGATATTCCATTCCACATTCTTCACAATACACACTTGGTGTATCTGAAATTTCGATTGCACGCGTTCCATCTGGTAACTCCCAAAACACGCTATTCGTTGTTTCAATCGCTTTTTCGGATTCACACCACATACATTTCAACAGTATTACCTCCTAACTAGATGCTTCCTCTTCTTTACCGCCCTGCATTTTTTTCAATGTCGATTGATATTTTTTCTCCTTCAATTCATCACGTTTGTCACGTTTATCCTTTAATGTACTGTGAGTTGGATCTTCAATGTATTTCTTTCTGCGAGAAATTCGGTTGATACCTTCTGGGACAAGATTGAATCCTTCCCCCAACAGACCTGCAATTCCAGCAGTTGATTTTTTATCATCAAGAGAGCCAACATGCTCTGTAAAATAAGCGTCCGCACGACCAGGTACATAGTTCTCTGGCTCCGGATAAGTTGTAATCACACCTTCAAAGTTTCTCAGCACCACTTTTTCTGGACTTTGTGAAATCAGATAATTTGGCTGCACCGCAATTTTTCCGCCACCACCAGGGGCATCTACTACAAAGGTTGGGACTGCATACCCCGAAGTATGTCCTCGCAACCCTTCAATGATTTCTAGTCCCTTTGATACAGGTGCTCTAAAGTGGCCGATTCCTTCAGATAAATCACATTGATAAATATAATACGGACGAACTCTGATTTTAACTAAGTCATGCATCAGTTTTTTCATGATTTCTACGCTGTCGTTAATGCCTGCTAAAATAACGGATTGATTTCCGACTGGAACCCCACTGTTAACCAACATTTCACACGCTTTTTTCGCTTCTTCAGTAATCTCAATTGATGTGTTGAAATGGGTATTTAACCAAACAGGATGGTATTTCTTTAAAATATTGCAAAGGTTTTCGGTAATACGCTGTGGGAACACAACCGGTGCTCTTGTTCCAATTCGAATGATTTCCACATGTGGAATTCCGCGTAAATTTTTCAAAATGTACTCAAGGATATTGTCATTAATAAGCAGACCGTCACCACCGGAAATGAGGACGTCACGCACTTCAGGTGTGTTTGCGATATAGCCAATTGCAGCATCCAGCTGTTTTTTCGGCACCCCCATGCCGATTTGGCCGGAAAATCGTCTTCTCGTACAATAGCGGCAATACATTGAACATTGGTTTGTTACTAAAAAGAGGACACGGTCTGGATAACGGTGGGTCAGACCAGCAACCGGTGAATCCTCATCTTCTTCAAGGGGATCCTCTAAATCGTATTTCGTCTTATAAATTTCCTTCCCAATGGGCACTGACTGCATCCGAATCGGACAGCGTGGATCATCTGGATTCATTAATGAAGCATAATAAGGCGTTATATTTAAAGGAATCGTCTTTGTCGAAATTAAGACACCCTCTTCTTCCTCCGGTGTTAGGTTAATTACCTTGCGTAAATCATCAACCGTACGGATTGTATTCGTTAATTGCCAAATCCAATCATTCCATTGCTCCTCTGTTACATCCTTCCATAATTCAATGTCCTTCCAATGACGCTTAGGTTTATATAAGTTCATCTGCATAAAAAATCTCCTCCCTACGATTAGTAACATGCAAGTAGCATGCCAACTATTAAGTAGGAAGGAGGATTTCAGTAAATTGGACTATTAGTTCTTCTTTTGTAATTTGTATTGTAAGGTTTGGCGTGGGATTTCAAGGAGTTTTGCGGCTTGATTAACGTTCCCGCCTGATTTTTTCATTGCAGCTTCAATTAAGGAATTTTCCGTTTCTTTTACGGCCAATCGCAGTGGTTTTAACGCTAGGTTTGTAGATATAGCCTTAGATTCGACAAGATGATTTGGAAGTAAGTCCTTTGTGAGACTCGAGCCTTCTGCCATGATCATCGCGTGTTCAATAATATGTTTTAACTCACGGACATTTCCCGGCCATTTGTAGTCAGCAAAAAGTTCAAGAACATCATCGTCTACTTTTGAAATATTTTTTTGAAAGCTATGGTTATAGAGCCTAATAAAATGGTCCACTAAAAATGGGATATCTTCAATACGTTCTCGCAATGGCGGAATATCGAGTGAAAAAACATTCAATCTGTAATACAAGTCCGGCCGTAATTCACCTGCATCGACACATTCAGACGGATATTTGTTTAACGCAACAATTACGCGGACATCGACTTGGAGGGCTTTCGGGCTACCGATTCTGCGCACCATTCCATCCTCAAGAACACGAAGTAATCGTGTTTGAAGTTCAAGCGGCATCGAATTAATTTCGTCTAAAAAAAGTGTCCCACCATGGGCAATTTCAAATAACCCGGCACGGTCGACCGCACCTGTATAACTGCCTTTTACCGTTCCAAATAAAATGCTTTCTAATAAACTTTCAGGTAATGCCGCACAGTTTTGTGCGATAAATGGTGCCTGTCGACGTTGCGATTCATTGTGAATTGCTTGAACAACAAGCTCTTTTCCAGTACCGGTTTCCCCGTACACCAAAACCGTTGATGAAGATTTCGCAACCTTGGTTGCTTGCTGCTTCACATGGTTAAAGCGCTCATTTCTCGTCAGGATGTCATGAAAAGTGTATTTAGCTCCGTAAATCTCATTCGGCTTTTTCGTAACACCGTGAACCTTTGATTGAAGGTCCATCAATTTATTGGATAAGTCTTTGATCTTTGAGTAATCTTTTCCAATCTCAACGGCACCAATGAAGGTACCGTTTATTTTAATCGGAAGGGTTGTATTCACTGTATCGATTAGCTTTCCCCATTTATTTTTATAGGTTTGGGGGAGATGAAAAATCGGCTGCTTAGTGCGGATGACCTTTAAAAGTGTGCTAGAATCTTCATTTAAGGAGGGAAAAACCTCAAGTATGTGCTTTCCAAGGACCTCCTCACGGTGAAGCCCATCATGCTCTGCAGCAACCTGATTATAGAAGATGGTGATTCCTTCCTCGTTTACCACATGAATGGCTTCATCAATACTATCTAAAATGGCGATAACTAGTTCTTTTCCGATTTGCACAGCATCCCACCTCCCTAATCACATGATGAAATTCTGGCGCTCGATGCCGAAAATTCGGCATATTACATCTTAGCGAGATCTTTCACCCACACATTCATATCTTCAATCTTGTCAAAAATATAGCAATTGTTTGTGACTCTGCCAGTATAAGAGTAGCCTAACTGATAGAAACTTTTGTTCATCCCATATGAAAGGGCCCTTGCAATCGAATAGGCACAATAAATTCCATTATTCATAAGCTCTTTTTCAAGTTCAACTAAGAGCTTTTTCATTAATCCGTGCTTCCGGTATGCATCAAGAGTCGCACAATCGGTGAGTTCTGCATTGAAAAATGTTGGATTTACATCGGCTGAAGCACTACTTACGATCACACCATTGTCCTCAACTACATAAAAAATCGTTGAATCCTTCATCACTTGCTGAATATAGTCTGGTTTGTTTAATGGTGTTGGATAAATTTGAAACACAGTATTATATAAAGCGGATAGCTGGACTGCGTCTTCCACTGTTGCTTTGCGGATTAAAAAATGGGTGTCTGTTGGTTTGTTTTCCCGTGGGTTTCTAAGGATATCAGTAATGATTCTTTCTTCTTCCATCCATTTTTCACTATTTCGTCGTTCATTTGTAAAATATTTCGTGACAAAATAGGCATCACTGCCATTAAAATATTTTTGAAGCATTGCTTCGATCATATAACCGCGAGCCATAAAATTAGACAAGTCCTCACGTTTTGCCATAATAATAATTTTTTCAAAGGAATGCTTTTCGGCAATCTCATTAACCTCATCCAAAAGGGAATAAAGATGACCACGATACTCTAATACTCGTAGCCTACGATTAAAATAATCAACGACGATATTTGCTTGATATGTAGCGGCGTTTATTAGTTTTTGTTCACTGTACTTCTTAACTGACACATCAAACCTCCTATAAAATCTTTTCTACTATCATAACACTAATCTTCTGAAACTTCACACCACTGTAAAATCGTTTGAGCAATGATTTCCGCTGATTCGAACATGCGTTCAAGCTCTATATACTCATTCGGGTAATGGGCAACCTCTGTTGTTCCTGGACCAAAAACAATCGTTGGGATATTACCAACCGCTGTTAAAAGTCCACCGTCCGTGCCCCAAGGCGATGCTTCAATTACCGGTTCCTCGCCCTTCACCTGTTTAAAGCTACTTTTTAAAAGATTTATAAGTTCGTGTTCAGGATCAATCGTCCCTGGTACCCATCGTGCTCCAAACCACTCAAGTCCAACCGGATGGTCTTGGAACCATTTATCAATCTCAGATAATTTTTCGAGCCATTGTTGCATTTCGGATTTTGCGTTGTCGATCGTTTCCTCTGGTGCAACCCCCATTCGACCTTCAATTGTGACAACGTCCGGAACAGAGGATGGCCACGTTCCACCCTGAATTTTTCCAATGTTAATCGGGACAGGAATTGGTGTATTTTTATACAAAGGGTCATTAATCGCACCATTGCGAATCATTTCCAGTTTTAAAAGATGATTGATAACGATCATAGATTTTTCGATTGCACTAACACCCTCGTATCTCGTTCCCCCATGTGCAATCCGCCCAAAAATATCAATTTTAAACCAAAGAGATCCTTGCTGCTTTGGAAATATCTTCATATTTGTCGGCTCTGGGATGATTGCCCCATCTGCTTTATAACCTTTTAAAATGGCCGCAAGCGTACCAGCACCACCACTTTCTTCTTCTATAACACTTTGAAATATAATGTCTCCTTTTAAGTGAATGCCAGATTCCTTGATAGCTTGGATGGCCAAAAGGAGGGCAACATTTCCACCTTTCATATCGGTGGAGCCGCGTCCGTATAGTTTTCCATCCTTCACTTCAGCAGAGTATGGGTCCATATCCCATTGCGTGATATCACCTTCTGGAACGACATCGATATGACCATTTAAGAGAAGGGATTTTCCACCTCCTGTCCCTTTAAGGACCCCTACAACATTGGGACTGTCAAGAAAATTGGTTCGAAGTGACACAAAATAAGGATGCTTTAACAGTTCTGTGCCATTTGGCTCCCAGATGTCAATTTCCATCCCAAGCTGCCTGCATTTTTCAATGATGATTGCCTGCGAGGATCGTTCATTCCCTTGGAGACTCGGTTCTTGAACGAGTTTTTTTAAAAGACGGATGCCCTTACTCTTGTTTTCCTGTATCCACTTTTTAACTTTCATATTATAATCACTCACACACTTCTCCTCCCCTTTTAGGATAGTTGTGAGATCGTTTCATCCCACTTCAATTCAGCACTCGTATTTTTAACGACATCCTCTACTGTAAAAGGAGCCATTACTTCAAGTAAATGAAGACCTTCCTCCCTTACCTCGATTACAGCCATATCAGTGATAATGAGATTGACACAGTGTTTCGAAGTGAGTGGCAGACTGCATTCTTTGACAATCTTGGAGTATCCATGTTTGTCAACATGATTCATTAAGACAATCACTTTCTTTGCTTTTTGGGCAAGCTCCATCGCCCCACCCATGCCCGGGACGCGTTTGCCTGGAACAATCCAATTTGCGAGGTCACCTTTTTCACTGACCTGAAGTGAGCCTAAAATTGTTATATCAATATAACCACGACGAATCATGCCAAAGGCGATAGAACTATCAAAATAAGACGAACCTGTGACAGTAGTTACTGGGTAACCGGCAGCATTGCAAAGATTCTCATCCTCTTCACCCTTGTTTGGGCTTGGACCGATTCCTAAAATACCGTTTTCCGCATGAACCATGACGTTTATTCCTTCAGGTAGGTGATTTGGAACGAGGGAAGGAATCCCAATCCCAAGATTAACAATCATTCCATCCTTGATTTCCTGTGCAGCCCGTTTTGCAATTCGATTGCGAATATCTACTCCCATACCCATTTCCAATTCACCCCTCCCGTTTCGATAATCATATCGACATATATTCCTGGTGTAATGATTTCCTCAGGGTCAAGCTCTGAGAGAGGTACAATTTCTTCAACCTCGGCAATCGTGAATTTTCCAGCCATTGCGACGAGTGGATTCATATTTCGGGCACTTTTGTCATAGACCAGGTTACCGAATGGATCGCACTTTTTCGCAAAAATGATGGAAACATCGGCAGTAAGCGGCTTTTCTAAAAGATAATTCGTACCATCAACGGGAATAATTTGTTTTCCATTCGATACGATTTCATTATCAATTCCGACATCTACTAAAATGCCACCAAGCCCTACTCCACCTGCACGAATTCGTTCCGCAAGCGTCCCTTGAGGAGAAAATTCGATGTCCATTTTTCCTTCTGTCATTAATTGTCCTGCAACGGGGTTTGAACCAATGTGAGATACAATGCATTTCTTCGCATGACCACGACTTACAAGTTTCCCAATTCCGATATTAGGAAAACCAGTGTCATTTCCAATCAAAGTCAACTCCCTTACATCTTTATCTAACAAACCATCAATAAGTGTTGGGGGACTTCCTATCCCACCAAATCCCCCAAACATTACAGTTGTTCCATCATTGATATGTTTGAGTGCCTCTTCTAAAGTTGAAATCTTATTGTAGCGATTTTGAATCAATCTATGACACCTCCATATTATGCTGTAATAACACCTTTATTCTTTAGTTCTGTTTCCACATCCTTTAAGGTTTGATCAAGGAGTTCGATTAGTTCATTGATTTGTTCTCTTGTGATTGTTAGTGGTGGTGCAACAAGGATGGCATCGCCGCCAACACCTTCAATTCCAGCCGCAGCGGGATAGAGTAAGAGACCATTTTTCTGACCCCGGCTAACAACAAGTGACGTTAAATCAATTTCCTTTTTAAATGGAAATTTTGTCATCATGTCGGACACAAATTCAATTCCACACATTAATCCTTTCCCGCGAATATCACCAATAATCGGGTGCATTTTTTGTAATTCTTGTAGTTTCGAAATGAGGTATATTCCTTGTTTCTCAGATTTTTCAACGAGATTATGAGTTTCGATGTAATTAATGACTGCTAAAGCCACTGCTGCCGACTGAGGGTTCGCACTAAAGGTGTGTCCGCTCATAACCAGCTTTGAGCCCTTTTGTATAGGCTCCATCACCTTTTCACTTACGAGTGTTGCTGCAACCGGTGTGTAACCCGCACTCATCCCTTTTCCAAGGGCAATGATATCTGCTTTTGTATCCCAATGTTCAAGGGCAAACATTTTTCCAGTTCGCCCCATTCCTGTCATGACCTCGTCGGCAATAAATAAAATATTGTGCTTTTCACAGATTTTTTTGATGACTTGATAATAGCCTTCAGGTGGAACGATTGCACCACCTGCTGCACCTATAATAGGCTCGGCAATAAAGGCTGCGATATGGTCAGCACCAATTCGGTTAATCGCTTGTTCCAGCTCTGTTGCACACATAAGGTTGCAGGCCGGATATGTGGTGTTAAACGGACAACGGAAGCAATAAGGCGGCTGTATCGTTGGATAGTCCTCTAGTAAAGAAACAAAGCGAGCCCTTCTTCCGGTGTGACCGGACATCGAGAGTGCACCAATCGTGATCCCGTGATAGCTCATCCAACGCGATAAAATTTTATTTTTTCCTTTGATACCTTTTTCCTGATAGTGCTGGATCGCAATTTTCATTGCCGTTTCAGTTGCTTCAGAGCCGCTGTTCACAAAAAAAGACCAGTATTCACCGCTTTTAGCTAGGTCACTTAGTTTTTTTGCTAATTTTTCAGCGGGCTCACTGGTGAATTGTGACCTGTACACAAATGAAATTTTGTGAGCTTGTTTTTCGATTTCTTCAATAATTTCCTTCACGCCATGACCGATGCTTGCCGTGATGGCCCCAGATGAGCCATCGATGTATTTTTTTCCGTTTGTATCATATAAATAGATTCCATCTCCATGGCTAATCATCGGATAATCCTTATCCAATAAAGGTTTAATTAAGCGGGTTTCGTCCACACGAACCCCTCCTCGCCAAAATGGTATTACCAAAATTGTAAGCGCTTTAAAAATTAAATAGCCCATTACTACATCATATGTATGTGAAGAATGATAATTTCGTTAATCCAAGGTTTTTTCATCCAAAAGGCTTTTATGTATCCAGATAGCAGCTTGCATGCCATCTCCCATGGCAATTGTGGTTTGCTCGGAATGGACGGCAATATCTCCTGCAGCCCATACAAACTCAATATTCGTCATTTTAGTTCTTGGATCGACGATGATATGTTTGTTTTCCAACCGTTCCACACCAAGCTGGTTTGCTAGTTCTGAACGAACTTCATTTCCTGCAAACCCCAAAAACCCGCGTTCACCCGGAATGGGACTTCCACTTTTCAGGAGTACGCCGGTAAAATCAGAGGTATCTTTATCAAGCATTATCTCCTCCACTTCATCTTGGATATGTGTAATTCCCTTTTCCTCAAATTTGTTCATTACGTCGTAATCAAGCTTATTCCAATCATAATTGATAAATGTGATGTCACTTGTAAAATAAGCTAGTGTGAGCGCCATACTCGCTCCAGGTTTTCCAGAACCAATCACAATCACATGCTTATCAATCACTTCATAGCCGTCACAATCAGGACACACATAAACAGATATGCCCAGACATTTATAAATATTTTTTATGGAAGGAATATTGTCCTTCACACCAGTAGCAAGCAGCAACCGTTTTGCAGCAAATGTATCGCCACCTCGGCATTGGATTTGAAACATATTATTATGTTTATCTATTTTTATTGCTTCATTTTGTATAAAAGAAACACCGTAACGTTCAGCATGTATCTTTCCTAAATTTCTTAATGTTTCGCCACTGACTCCATCTGGCCAGCCTAAGATATTGTGGTAGTTTCTGCAAATGGTAGATCGACCGTCATTTGAATCAATTACCGCAATTTTATGCTTGTATCTTCCAAGTTGAATCGCCGCTTGCAATCCAGCAATTCCCCCTCCAATAATGATGACTTCATATTGTTTGACCATACCCTCACCTCAGCTAAAGACATATACCTTTTATCATGTGTTTTTTGGGTAAATATCTATTCAAAATTTTATAAAGTTAACATAACGTTATTATGATAAACCTATCTTGTTTTTGTTATATTTTGTCGCGGACAAAAAAAGCTCCCTCCACTATTTGTGAAAGGAACCTTCTTAATAAATGCTTTCGTATATGTTTAGCGTACGTATGAAGCACCAACAATTATCAATAAGATAAACAGCACAACGATTAATACAAAGCTGTTGTTGTATCCAAATCCACCATATCCATATCCGCAGTGATCGTGGTATCCGTAGTTCATCGTGTCATCTCCCTTTCTTTTTTGTACACTGTTATGATATGAGCCTATGGGTTGTACTGTATGTGCTAGTGCCCATTTTTACATAATTTTTAACTTTATTCTGCAGAAGTCACAACTTCTCTGAATCAAGTTAAAGCCTCCGGCGGATGGCACGATTTTTCAAAGGAAATTTTTCAGCATTAACTGCCACTAAGCCATCACAGAGGGCAATTGCCAGTAAAATCCTGATAAAGTGAACGAAGACTAAGAACGCCACGTCGTGTGGCAACGTCTTCGTGACCCACATCCTGTGGGCCTCAACTAACAATCTGTGGATAAA
>NZ_JBALOP010000055.1:42858-129103 GCF_036962685.1 Bacillus sp. JJ1566
AGACTAAAAACGCCACTTCTAGATGTCTTCGTCTTTGTAACCCACCTCGTGTGGTCCTAAAAAAATCGGGCGCAAATACTTAATGCGTATTTGATAATTATATAAAAATAGTATAGTAGACAAAGAGTTTAATTGAATTTTTATACACGATGCTTTATAATATTCCATAGAAAAACCTATAAAAAGAAAGCAGGGTCATGATGAAATCAGAAATACTTGCGGCTATTGAGGAAAATAAAGATCGTTTTTACGAAATCAGTGCATATATAGGGGCCAACCCTGAACTTGGTCATGAAGAATTTAAAGCATGTAAAATTTTAACCGATGAGCTTAAAAAACAAAATTTTGATGTTGTAATTGGAACAGCAGGTCTCCCTACTGCATTTGAGGCTACTTTTGATAGTGGTAAACCAGGTGCAACAATTGGGATCATGTCGGAATATGATGCACTCCCTGAATTAGGCCATGCGTGCGGACATAATTTAATTGGTACAATGGGAATTGCAGCTGGAATTGGCTTATCAAAGGTTATTCATGAGACTGGTGGAAAAGTGGTTGTTTACGGAACACCGGCAGAAGAAACAAAAGGTGGAAAAGTAACCATGGCCGAGCAAGGCATTTTTGACCATCTTGATGTAGCCATGATGGTCCACCCTCTTAGCCATTATGAAAAAAGTGGTGCGTCCCTAGCGATGGATGCAATTCAATTTGAATTTTTCGGGAAAGCGGCACATGCAGCGGCAGCCCCCCATGAAGGAATCAATGCGCTTGATGCGGTTATCCAAACATTTAACAGTATCAATGCATTGAGACAGCATATTACATCAGACGCACGCATTCACGGAATTATTTCTGAAGGCGGACAAGCTGCTAATATCGTGCCGGATTATGCTGTGGCACAATTCTATGTTCGCGCTGCTTCTCGTGCTTATGTAAACGAGCTTGTGGAAAAAGTGAAAAAATGTGCCCAAGGTGCCGCCCTTCAAACAGGTGCGACAATGGAATGGTCATTTTATGAGTTTTCCTATGATGACATGGTTACAAATGAAGCTTTTTCAGATGTCTTCACTGAGACACTAATTGAACTAGGCGTAAATCCGGAGGAAATTCATGAACGTGCTGACGGTGGATCACTTGATATGGGAAATGTGAGCCATGTTGTCCCTTCTATCCATCCATATGTAAAAATTTGTGATGAACCATTTGCTTGCCACACACATGGTTTCCGTGAAGCTGCACTAAGTAACCAGGGAAAAGAAGCAATGATCCTTGGTGCCAAAACAATGGCCCTAACTGGTTATAAAATTTTAACCGAACCACAAGTATTAGAAAACATAAAAGAAGAATTTGCGAAAAATAAATAAGGAACCATAGGGACGGTTCTCTTGGCACCCCAGCCAAGGAATCGTCTTTTTTGTTCTATTTTTTATAAGCAGTAGTGAATTGATTTTCTACTTAAGTGTAGTCATGGTTCTCTTACTCTAAAGTGAACTATCTCTTTTTCACTAGTTTCTGGAAGATAGACAAGATGTAATCTACCTGTAACGAAACTGTAATACTAATCTATTTTTTTGGTTCATAGTAATGAGTCATAGAGAGTTACCCAGCACTTAAAATGACTAGGAGGACTATTACTATGAAAAAAATACTATTAGGACTAGCTATCTTTATAGCTTCTCTATTTTTTGCAGATCAAGCGTTTGCATATACTGTTCAAAAAGGTGACACGATGTCTGACATTGCACGTATGCATGGAATGACTTTGGATGAATTAGCAGTGATGAACCCTCAAGTGGAAAATTTAGACCTGATTGTTGTCGGGCAAAATATAAATACGGAATTAAAACATGATAATGATCCAATATTATTTGAAGGTATGCATATTGAGAAAAATGAAGAAGTTGTTGTTGCTACGCAAGAAACGGTAAAAACTGAGCAAATTGTGACAGAAGTTAAGAGTGTTTCAAGTAACTATAATTTTTCTCCTGAAGAGTTAGATTTATTAGCGAGAATTGTACGAGCTGAGGCTCAATCGGAGCCATTTGAAGGTAAGGTAGCTGTTGCGGCGGTTGTATTAAATCGTTTAGAAAGTCCGAAATTCCCTGATACGATTCAAGGTGTCATTTATCAGCGTGGCCAGTTCCAACCTGTACGAAATGGAGCAATCAATAAAGCTGCAGATGAAGAGTCGAAAAGAGCGGTGCATGCAGCACTAACTGAAATGAGACATATTGCAAAAGAAGCATTGTTCTTCTATAACCCTACCATTGCCACTAGTCGTTGGTTAGATTCAAGAACCACAGCGGTGAAAATCGGACGACATGTGTTTAAATATTAACTTAGATTTTAATTAACTTCGAAAATAAGTAGGAAAGCCTTGATTCGAAAGGTTACCTGTTAAAATAATATGAATGCCTGAACCCTTCGGTTCAGGCATTTTTGAATTTTTTACCTTATTTTCATAAACTGCATTCGCTGGTTAAATAAAGTCGGATAGGATAAAAATCCAAGCATGATGCTTGTCACCGCTGCTGTTGTTAATAGTAAAAAGAGAACCAATAATTGAAATTGAACCGCTTGGATTGGATTTGCTCCTGCAATGATTTGGCCACTCATCATCCCAGGAAGCTGAACCAGTCCAATTGTTTTTTGGCTTTCGATTGTAGGAATCATGCTAGCCTTAATTGATGTAATGAGCTGTCTATGTATTGCTTGTTTTGGCGTACCACCCAAGGAAAGAATTAGCTCAGTTTGTTCCTGATGGGTATCAACCTCAGCTGTAAATCTGTTTAAAAATAAAATCGCAAGTACCATGGAGTTGCCAACTACCATTCCACTGATAGGAATAATATACTGGGCAGTTGCCGGTGTAATGTGAAATCCTAATAGAATCGCCTGAGTGAGAACCTCCATAAAAACCAAGGTTGCAGCAATTTTCCATGTGATACCCTTGATTGCCTTCCCTTTTTTTCTCGCATTCTGAGTAGCCGCAACAATCATTACAACAACCATTAGAAAAATATAAATGAGACTCTCCGTTTCAAAAACAAATTTCAAAATATAACCAACCGCAAATAATTGAATGATTGAACGGATAACCGCGATTGTAGTATCTTTTTCCAAACCTAGATTAAAGGTTTTGGACAAAAAAATGGGAATGAGAACAAAAATGAGTGCGATTGCTAATGCAAGTGTACTCATGCCATCTCCCCCTTCACAAATTGTTTTACTTTTTCATGAGTTGGAGATTTCAATATAGTGCTCTTCCCCGTTTCAATGACTTCCCCTTCCATTAACACCCAAACGTAGTTTCCAATGTCAATTGCCTGCTTTAGATTGTGGGTAATCCAGATCATGGTTACCTTGTACTTCTGATTAATTTTTACAATAAGTTCCTCGATTTCAGTTTTAGAGACCCGATCCAATGCCGATGTGATTTCATCTAGCAACATAATTTTCGGATGATTCACAAGCGTACGGGCAATGGAAACCTTTTGACGTTGTCCGCCCGATAAATCCCGAACATCTCTATGTAAAAATTCATCCTCTAATCCAACGTCATCCAGTAAATCCTTTGCTACTTTTTCCTCCAGTTTTTTACCTTGGAGCGTTAACGGTAAAGCTAAATTTTGATAAACAGTTCCGTTTACCATTGGTGCATTTTGCAGAGCAATACCGACAAACCTTCTTAATTCATGTGGCTCATATGTATGGATGTCTTTTTCATTTATGTATATTTCACCGGAAGTTGGAGACAAAAGACCATTACAAAGCTTCAAAAGTGTTGATTTCCCCGCTCCTGAAGGTCCAACTAAGGTCGTGATTGTTCCTTCATAAAAGGAACCTGTAATATTTTTCAATATATGCTTATTGTCCGCATGGAAATTCACACGATTAAAATGAATGGTTGGTTTAAATGTTTGCACATGGGGTCACTTCCTTTAACGCGATATCTATAAGATAACATACACGTAACATAACTGGAAAAATTTTAATTCATTATTGTTATTATGTACCTTTTTTATCAATCAACATTTAAAATATGGATCAAAAAAAGGAGACTATATGAAATACAGTCTCTTAAATCATTATTGTGAAACAACTTCTACTGCGAGTTCCTCATGATAAATCCATGCGTTCTGCTCTGGGGTTGTCGCTCCAATCCATATAAACAGTGGATCTGGACCGTGTGATCCATTGAAAGTGACAACGAGATGCTTGTACAGTTTGAGATTATATTCATCCTCTTCACGGAAAAAGGAAAGTTGCGGATTGTATAACCGATTTCCTTCAGTGTACTCGTTTCGATATTCACTGTATTCAGGTAAATCTTCGGGGCGCTTTACTTGGCTGAAGGTGACGACAATTTTTCGCGTTTCAAAAAATAATGATACATATTCGTATGATAAACCTGCTGTTCGAATCTCAGGTGTTACATTCAATTCTGGGTGTTGGTTCGCGATGTGGTAGACGGAGTCGAAAACATAAGCGGCGCGTTGTCTGGAGATGAAATTTCTTTCGGTGATAAGGGCATGCTTACCCTCTCTGTCTTTATAAAAACGCTCTAATCCATGTTTTATCCCTTTTATAATTAATTCTCTTTCAGCACTGCTTAAATAGAACTCATTACTAGAATCTAGCAAAACTCAAGCCTCCCTATTCTATCATTTTTCTTATTATACCCTTATGGGGATGTCGAAAAGTGTTAGATTCTAGGAATAATCATAAGTGACTTATATTTTTATTCCGTTTTTATAGAGATGTTTTTGTAACAAATAAAGAGTAGTCCTCCATATTAGAAGATTACTCACTTTCATTTATTAATTTCTACTCCGAACCGAGCAGGGGCTCCCCACTCTCGGGGCAACCCCTTAAAGAAAAATGTTCTTCTTTTAATTGTCTAAACCACTCAAAACATATTTTACTTCTAAAAACTCTTCAATTCCAATATGGCCACCTTCACGTCCAAGACTACTTTTTTATCACTGAACCGTATCGAGATTGAGAACTCATACCCCTTTTATTGTTTATTCTTATATCCGTTCCCAAATAGATGCAATTCCTTGGCCCCCGCCAATACAAACAGCGGATACACCATATTTTCCTTTTCTCCTGTGTAATTCTTTTGCAAGGGTATGTGTGATTCGAGTACCGCTAGCTGCTAGAGGGTGACCTAGAGCAACCGCACCGCCATTTACATTCCCAATTTCAGGATCAAATCCCAGCTCCTTTTGACAGGCTAAATACTGAGCCGAGAAGGCTTCATTAATTTCAATAAGGTCTAAATCTGCCACTGTTAGGCCTGCTTTTTGTAAAGCAAGTTGAATAGCTGGTACAGGACCAATTCCCATATATTTCGGGTCTACGCCAACTACTCCCCAGGAAACAAGTCTTGCAATAGGGTTAAGCCCATTTTTTTCAGCATATTCGCTTGTTGTTACAATTACAGCCGCTGCTCCATCTACCATTCCACTTGCATTACCAGGAGTAACTACACCATTTTTACGGAATCTAGGTTTTAATTTCCCGAGTTGTTCCAGACTTGTTTTTCGAACATGCTCATCTTGAGCAATCACTTTACTACCTTTTTTCTCTTGGATTGTAACTGGTACAATTTCTTCCTGAAGATATCCTCTTTCAATGGCTGTTAATGCTCGTTCATGACTCAAGAGGGCATGGTTGTCAACCTCTTCACGCGTTAGGCCAAATTTTTCGGCCAAATTTTCTGCTGTATCTGCCATTGTACAATCTCCAACTGTGTCATACAAACCATCCCATACCCAGTCTTCAATGACAGGACCTCCAAGTTTGCTTCCCCACCGCATACCTGGTATAACATGTGGTACATTACTCATACTTTCTGTTCCACCTGCGAGTACTGCGTTAGCCTCCCCTGTCAAGATATAGCGGGCAGCTGTTAAGATAGCTTCTACACCACTGCCGCATAATCGGTTAATCGTCAATGCTGGTACGTGAAGGGGCAAACCTGCCTTTAAACCAACATGACGAGCTAGTAAATGCGCGTCTTTACTGGACTGCTGTACGTTTGCGAATACGACTTGTTCGATATCCTCAGGATTGATATTTGCTTTACGAATTGCCCCTTTTGCAGCTTCCAGGCCTAAATCAGTTGCGGAAATCGCCCTGAAGCTTCCGGACATTTCGGTGAAGGCCGTACGTGCCCCCTCTACCAATACGATATTGGTCATCCTTACCCTCTCCTTTTACAATTTTTTTAACGGCGTATCTTAACTGATATAACGTTCAGCCTTAATGACGGTATTGGCAATTCTCCGTTTCACTTCCACTAAGTTTACAGAACTGCTCATAATTAAGCGACTGGCTGTTCGAGTAAATAATTCATTATCACCAAGGTGATTAATGATATTCAAGGCCTTGAGGCCTATCTGTTGAGAGATTTCATGGGTATAAACCACTGTACAATCATATTTTAGAGAGTTTTGTTTTTGGCCAGTCTTTTGAATGGCTTTTTCGGTTCTTAGTATTGAACTTTCAATTGCATATATAGCAATCGCTAAATCAGCTAAAAAAGCAGCAGCTTCTTGTTCGACATTAATATTGAATAAGGATTCTTCTTGCATCGATAGGACAGTGGCATGAAATAATTTTTTCATTAATTGCAATACCTGTTGTTCATGCTGAAGAAGCCCATCTATGACAATATCACCATCTATTTCATCTTCTTCTAATTTCAATGCAGTTGTCGCTATGACGATTCTATTAATTTCGTTTGTTCCTTCAAAGATTCTAGTAATCCTAGAATCACGATAAAGTGTTTCAATTTCATATTCCTCCATGTAGCCGTAGCCACCATGAATTTGTAAGGCCTCGTCAACAACAAAATCTAGAATTTCAGTGGACATGATTTTATTGATCGAGCATTCCATTACATACTGGGATATGATTTTCCCATAGTCATTACTGAATTCATTCCTTTTATTGAATCCGTTCTGCATTGAACCCGCCGTTCTATATACCGCACTTTCATTTGCAAATGTTTTAATCACCATATCTGCAATTTTGTTTTTTATTAAATTGAAATTCGATAGGGGCTGATCAAATTGGAGACGTTCATTGGCATATTTTACAGCTAGTTCAATCGCACGTTTTGCTGTTCCAAGAGAGGTTGCAGCGATTTTATGACGGCCTATATTTAGAACATTAAATGCAATAATATGCCCTCTTCCTATTTCCCCAATAACATTTTCAACAGGGACCTTTACATTGTTTAAGATAAGGGAGCGTGTTGAGGAACCTTTAAGTCCCATTTTCTTTTCTTCAGGACCTGTTGAAACACCTTCATCATTTTTTTCTACAATAAAAGCGGTAATCTTCTGGCCCTCCACTTTTGCATAAACGATAAAAATATCAGAAAACCCAGAGCTTGTGATCCATTGTTTTTCTCCATTAAGAAGATAATAGTTTCCACATTCCGATAATAAAGCTGTCGTTTTTAAACTCATGGCATCTGTCCCGGAAGATGGTTCTGTTAGCGCATAAGCTGCAATTTTTTCACCACTTAAAATTTCAGGAAGGTATTTTAATTTTTGTTCCTTTGAACCAAAATAAGCGATGGGTAATGCACCTATACCTGTTTGACCGCCAAAAGTTATGGAAAACGAACGACCAACCGCCATTTTTTCAGAAATAATTGTGGCACTTACTTTTCCTAATTCTAGCCCCCCATCCTCAGAAGGGATATCTGCTGCAATAAGACCGAGTTCCCCGGCTTTTTCCATGAGGATTAATGTTTCTTTAAAGTCTTGTTGTTCAATTTTCTCTAGCTTGGGATGGACTTCGTTCATAACAAATTTGCCTACCATGTTCTCTACCATTCTATGTTCATCCGTAAAGTCCTCAGGAGTGAAAACATCAATTGGTAATATCTCGTTGTTCAAGAAACTTGTATTTTTCTGTTTTTCAATCTTCATGAACATATCTCCCTACAGTATCAGCCTTTAGAATCATCCTTGCACGGATATCATCAGGGATTGGATGAGCCTTTGGCTTTTCTTTAAAAGAGGTCCATGCTCGCACTTCGTATCCTTCAGCAGCAATTTTGTCCCCTTTTTCAAATACATGCTTTATTCTAAAAGCTTTGTTATATAATTCTTCTACATAGCTTTTGACCGTCACGTGATCCTCAAATAATAGCGGCATATTAAATCGACAATTCGCCTCTAATAATGGTACCCCGATTTGCTGTTCGGCAAAAAGTTGGGAAGCAGGAAGACCTATCGCTGAAAAGTACTCATGTGTAGCTTCATCCATCCATTTATAAAAGTTAGGATAAAAGACAATTCCAGCAGCGTCTGTGTCACCCCAGCGTACTTGAAATGAATAGTTATTTTTCATTGAATTTCACCTTTCTGTATTAATAATCGGTTCATTTTCCTGTGCATTTATTATGTCACGAAGTTTTAACTTTTGAATTTTTCCGCTTGCAGTAACCGGAAAATTTGTTGTGAAAACGATTTTTTCTGGAACTTTATATTTTGCTATATTTTCCATTAGGTACTTTTTGATTTCTTCTTCACTGCTTTCGATACCATTTTTTAATTTAACTACTGCACATACGATTTCTCCCATCGTCGAATCAGGTATCCCTACAACGGCAGATTCAATTACTTTTGGATTCTTTGCCAGTACAGCTTCAATTTCTTGGGGATAAATATTAAAGCCTCCCCGAATAATCATTTCTTTTTTTCTGCCGACAAATTTTAAATATCCATGATCCGTTAACACCCCTAGATCGCCCGTATAATACCATCCATCTTCATCGATTACAGCAGAAGTCTCTTCGGGCATTCCATAATATCCTTTCATTAATCCAAAGCTTTTTATCGCAATTTCTCCTATTTCTCCAACAGAAACTTCTGATCGATCATCATTCACTATCCTCAACTCAACCCCTGGAATCGACTTTCCAAGTGTCTCAAGTATATTTCTTTCTTCATCATGATAGGCTGTCAATGTGACAGTGGCAGTCTCTGTAATACCAAATGATTGACAGAGATTCATACCCAATCGATCGCGAATTTCTTTCACTTTCAAAGGAGGAATAGGTGATGCCCCCACAATTCCTGTTCTTAAAGAAGAGAGATTGAACCGATTTAAATTTTCTTTCTCTAGTAATTTTATAAACATGGCTGGGACGCCATGAAGGATCGTAACATTCTCTTTTTCTATTAATGTAAGAACTTCGTTTGGCAAAAACCTTTCAAGCAAAATGATTCTAGCTCCTACAAATACCGCACAAAACAAATTTACAGCCATTCCAAAGATGTGGAACAAAGGCGCAGGCAGAATGAGAACATCTTGTTCAGAACAGTGTAGCTCAGAAGCAATTGTAACCGCTGATTGGACGACACCACGATGGGTAATCATCACCCCTTTCGGCACGCCAGTGGTTCCTGAAGTGTATAAAATACAAAAGATATCGTTATCAACGTCGATCCTAGTTTCTTCTATTTTATATTCCTCATCAGTTATTAACTCTTGATAAGATGTAAGCCCATCCCTATCAAACCTAACGGTAATTATATCTGGTACAATAAACAAAGCGTCTTTTATACCGAAATTTTTATCAAACTCATCTGTAACAAAAGCCATTTTGGGCTTTGAATTCATTAAGATGTGTTGAATTTCGTATGCTTTATATTTAGGATTAAAAGGAACGATTATGGCCCCAATTTTCGCTGCGGCAAAATATATTACAATGGTTTCATACCAGTTTGGAAGGGCGATAGCCAGCCGCTCCCCTTTGCTGATTCCGAGTCTAGAGAGTGTAGCTGCAAGTCTATCAGCGTCTTGTTTGATTTCACCATATGTTATCCGTTTATTTGTATCAAAAATGGCTTCTTCATCAATAAATTTATTTGCCGTCTGTTCCAAAAGACTGTATACAGATAAAAACGTTGAATCCTTCAATATACACCCACTCCCTCTACCTCCATTTCGGAAGGTTGATAAAAATAAAGTATCCGGATAGTTCGTTTTCGGATACTTTATTTTCATTTATTTGTTTTTGAATTCAGTAGTTTACTTTCCAGCAAAAACTGGTTTTCGTTTTTCAACAAACGCCCGAAGACCTTCTTCCCGATCTTCTGTTGAAAACGCATTAGCAAAACAAGAACTTTCTATAATTAATCCTGATTCAAGATCTGTGTTGCCGCCTGTATTTACCGCTTGTTTCACCATTTGAAGAGCAACTGGTGGTTTTTGTGCCAACTTATTAGCCCAATCCATTGCAGTCTCAAGTAATTCCTCCTTAGGAACGACTTTATTGACAATGTGCAGCTCCAATGCACGATGAGCATCAAACATTTCACCGAAATAGAGAAGTTCTTTTGCAATTCCTTGACCCACTATTCGTTGTAATCGTTGTGTTCCGCCTCCGCCAGGTATAATACCAAGCCCCACTTCAGGGAAAGCAAATTTTGCTTTTTCGGAACTTATTCTTAAATCGCATGCCAGAGCAAGCTCTAGGCCTCCCCCAAGTGCAAGTCCATTTAATGCTGCGATGACAGGCTTTGTCAGATTTTCAATTTTTGAAAAAACAAGTCTTGAGCTTTTATTCATTTTATTAATGCCGACTAGATCAAGATTTGCCATCTCATTAATATCTGCACCTGCTACAAATGCTTTTTCTCCACTGCCAGTAAGAACAATTGACCGCACTTCATCATTTGCTTCAAGCTCATCAAATAACGTTGCTAATTCTTGAAACACCTTCGTACTTAAAGGATTGACCGGTGGACGATTTATTGTCACTACCGCTACATGATTTTCAATATCACAAAGTAAAAATTCAAAACTCAATATATTCGCCTCCCTTAATTATTCGTAATCGTAAAATCCAGCACCCGTTTTCTTCCCATGTCTTCCTGCTCTTATCAATTGTTTTAATAGAAGTGGTGGTGCAAAATAGTCATCGTTAAATTCATCTTTAAAATATTCCATTACATGGTAACCAATATCCACCCCAGCAAAGTCTTGAAGTTCAAAAGGTCCCATTGGATAATTAAGGCCTAGCTTAACTGCTTTATCAATATCTTCATAAGAAGCAACGCCTTCTTGGACAAGTTTAATTGCTTCAATAAATTGTGGAGTCATAATCCGATTGACTATAAATCCAGGTGAATCCTTCTTTACCTCTACTGATTCTTTTGATAGTTTCTTAGATAACGCTTTCAATTCTTGGACTGTTTCATCACTTGTTTTATAGCCTCGTACTACTTCTACTAATCTCATTAGCTGTGCTGGATTAAAAAAGTGCATACCTGCAACAAGCTCTGGTCTGTTGGTTGCAGCGGCAATTTCTGTAATGGACATTGAGGACGTATTAGTTGCTAGTATTACGCCTTCACGAACGATTTGATCAAGTTGAGCAAACACTTCTCTTTTTAAATCTAGATCCTCTAGCACCGCTTCAATAACGATGTCAACTTCCTTCAAATCTTCTAAGTGAGTAGTTGTTTGAATACGTCCCAAAGCTTCTTGTTTCTGGGCTTCCGTTAGTTTTCCTCTTGCAACACTTTTTTCCATAAATTTGTTCATTCGATTTAAAGCACCTTCTAAAAAGCGCTCTTCAATATCACTTAGAATAACATTAAATCCATTCATCGCTGCAAGGTTGGCGATACCAGCTCCCATTGACCCGGCTCCCACAACACCTATAGTCTTAATTGCCATCATCCCATCTCCTTAAAAGCTATTATAATAATTTTCTGTAAACTTATTATAGCTTTAAACGGTACCTATTTAGTACCTACACGATGTAGGAAAAACCTTGCTATTATTCATCAAATTTATGGTTAAATCATTTTTTTACTCATATTAATCGTAAACTGCAAACGATAAAAAATTTTTATTTTGAATATAATAATGTATTTCGTTCTATTTCTTTCCCATACATATCATACAGTTTAAATGCCATCATTAAATTAAACCGTACTTCGGCATCGCTGAGTTGGATGTCTAAGAGAGATTCAATTTTTTCAATTCGATAAAGTAAGGAACTTCTATGAATGAACAGTTCCTCTGCAGTATTTTTGATATTGCCATTATTTTGAAGAAATGCATGCAGGGTGTTTAATAAATCTGTCGTCTTCCCTTCGGAATAAAAAATCAATGGGCCAAGCTGATTGTT
Organism: Bacillus sp. JJ1566; assembly: GCF_036962685.1. Lineage (NCBI taxonomy): Bacteria > Bacillati > Bacillota > Bacilli > Caryophanales > Bacillaceae > Bacillus > Bacillus sp. JJ1566. The sequence goes on from NZ_JBALOP010000055.1 coordinate 55,031, forward strand.
GACAAATAAATCAACCGCTGTGGAATAATTTAAATGGTGAAGGACTGTATATGACCCAAGTTCACTAAATAAGGAAAAACCTAAATAATCTAACCTGCTTTTTAAAATATTTAATGCCTGAATAGCTTACTGGTAACTAATATAATAATCATTGATATTTTCCGTCTTATCCCCTACACCCATTAATACTTTACACTGGACAGTTGTTTCTTTTGCCCAATTATTTATTCGTTCATAAAGGGTATTCCAGTATTTTTTTGAGAGATTGTTTTCATCTTTTAACGGTACAACCAGTATATATTTTTCATCGTGATTACCAGTTAAAATAGATGAGTCAAATTCTAGTAGATTCGATTTTATAGAATCCCAAATGATGTTTTTCTTCTCCTGTTGATCAAAAAGGTTGCTGTCGATTATTTCCTTTTGATCAAGTGAAATGGAAAGAACAGCGAGATAATGGATTTGTAACAGATTCCATTGAAAAAGGCTGGCATATTGAAAAATGCCATCTTCTTCTTCGATTTTTTCCACTAACAATCTGCTAAAAAAACTATCTTTTGCTTGTTCATTTGCGTCTAACACTAGTTTTTGCTTAATAAATTGGATCGAACATATATTTCGTGCAACTTCAATTGTTAAGCGGTCAATTTCATCCATTTCCTGTTCCTGGCTTTGTACTGCCAGATACCCAAGTAATCTTCCTCCTCCATTAATCATCCAAAGGGTAATTAAATCTAAACTATTCGGAACTTGGATCGTAAAATAATCAAGACCTTTTGATGTTCCTTTCCCTGTTCTCGCTATTTCAGTAATTTGTTCTAAATAGCTTTCATTTTCCTGATGTGGTTCGATTCCAACAGAAATTGGTCGTAGAAAACGGTCAAATAATAGTACTTGGTTATGAAATAGGTTTGATAACATGCTCGTAATCCCATCAAAGTTGTCCTCCTCAATTGTTTCCTTTACAAGGGATTGTTGATAGTCTAATAGAAATTGAAGACGGTTTTTCTGCTGTTTCTCATTGTTAAATAGCCTTGCATTTTCCAAAACCGCCGCAATTAGGTTGGACAAAAGCTCTAACATTCTCAAGTCATTTTCTGTAAAAACTACCTCTTTATTATTTACAATATGTAAGACACCAATTGTCTTTAAATCAATAACAATTGAGACTGATAATTGTGTTCCACCTGGTTTCTCCAAATAAGGAAAGTATTTATTCAAATGATAATTTTCTTCAATCACGATCCTTTTTGAATGCTTCATCAATCCATAGGATGGGGGTTGGAAATCAAAACAGTTCTCCTTTTCGTTATATAAATAAATACAGGCAAAATCTGCATTTGTTCCTTTCCCTGCTCTTAAGTTGATCTCCTCTACGTGTTTTTCTAATGGGGCATTAAGTGATAGATTTTTGCTAATCCATTCAATCCCTTTAATTTTATTTAACTCTAGGTTTTTTTCACGTGCCATCGACATGGCTACTGCAATATCTTTCCCAAATTCCTCGAACGGTGCTTCCATTTCTAGCAAAGGAACATAATTCAAAAATCCAACAATACAAAATCCATATTGAAAATTATTATAGTTAAATGGTACCGTAAACCAAGTTTTAACATTAGCTTGTTTTAGGATTTTAGAAAGCATACAAAGCTCTGGCGGATCTCCGTTCTCAATGGTTAAACTTAGGCTTAATAATTTTGTTGAACATTGATTAATAGGCAGTGGAAAATAATCTGTCACAGCCGGTATATTTCCACTCCATGCTTTTGGAAGAAAAACTCCATCTTCATTTAGGATGACTCCAACAAAGTCACAGTATAATTCCGACCGAAAACTTTCTGTTAAATATTGGAGAACTTCTTCTTCTGTGTCAAATTTTATCAGGTGTCTTGCCGTAGAGCGTAAGTGATTCTCTAATTTTCTCATTAATTTTTCTTTTTTATCGATGGTCACAGTGGCAGCTCCTTTTTACTTATAGTAGTTATATTTTATAAGTAATATATCGAATTTGCAAAATATTAAAACTATTATTAAATCTTTATTTGACTCAAAAAGCCCCAAGGTTTTAAAACCCTGGGACTTAATAGTTAAACTTTAATTGTTATGCTCCGGTTTTGATCCCTAAGTAAGCGGACATAACCTGAGGATTGCTGCTTATTTCTTGACTAGTTCCATCTAAAATAATTTTTCCTTGTTCTAAAACATATGCTCTGTCTGCTGTTTTAAGGGCAGCCTTTACATTCTGTTCTACTAAAACCACCATTGTTCCTAACGTTTCTTTAATAACCACAAGCGTCTCCAAAATTTCATTAACAATTTTAGGAGCAAGGCCCATGGATGGTTCATCCAATAAAATAACCTTTGGATTTGACATCAAGCCTCTTCCAATTGCGAGCATTTGCTGCTCGCCACCGCTTAGATTCCCTCCAAGATTGTTCAAATGTTTGTCTAGGTTTGGAAACATAGAAAGTATCTGATCTAGATTTTCTTTCGCATGCTTTTTCTCTTTAAAATATTTGGAGTACATTCCAAGCATTAGGTTTTCCTTCACTGTTAGATTTGGAAAAACTTGCCGACCCTCAGGTACGAGACTTAAACCTTTTCCTACGACTTTATGGGCGGGAGAGCCACCAATCACTTCATCGTGAAGAACAACAGTTCCAGCGGACGGACGATAGAGACCTGCCAACGTATTTAAAAGGGTACTCTTCCCAGCTCCATTTGCACCGATTATTGCAACAATTTCACCTGGTTCAACGTGAAAGCTTACATCGTGAAGGATTTGGATTTTACCGATATGAGTAGATACATTTTCAACGTTTAACATTAAACGGCCTCCTCCCCTAAATAGGCAGCAATCACCTTTTCATTTTTTTGGATTTCTTCTGGTGTCCCTTCCGCAATTTTCTTTCCAAAATCAATGACGACGATTCGATCAGCCAGTTCCATGACAGTTGTCATCTTATGTTCAACGAATAAAAAAGAACAACCCTTCTTTTTAAACTCTTGAATATAGCCGGCCATTTTATTTGTCTCCGTATCATTTAATCCAGCCATTGGTTCATCTAACATAATAAATTCAGGTTCATAGACAAGTGCCCTTGCAAATTCCAATTGTTTTTGCTGCCCGAATGATAATTGCCCTGCTTTTTCATATATTAAATCCTCTAGTTCAACCATTTTAATCAATCTTAATGCCATTTGATAGGCAAGTTTTTCGTCCTTTTTAATACGTGGTAGGCGGAATGCTGCATTAAGAACATTCGTTTTCAACTTAACATGGGCTCCCATCATGACATTTTCAAGCACTGTCATATTTTCAAAGATTTGTAGATTTTGAAACGTCCTTGAGATTCCCATTTGTGCCAAGGTTGAAATCTTTTTTCCTGTTAAGTTCTCGCCTTTGAAAAAAACCTCTCCAGTTGTCGGAGGAATAAAACATGAAATCATATTGAACAATGTGGTCTTTCCAGCGCCATTTGGCCCAATAACCGCCACCACTTCTCCAGGCTTGACATGAAATTCAACATCTGAAACGGCCGTAACTCCACCAAATTGTTTTGTTAGCCCCTTTACCTCTAGTAAATTTGACATGTTAAGCACCTTCTTCAGTCATTATTTCTTTATGATCATTTAAGGATTGTTGTTTTTTATTTCTAATCCTTTTAGAAAGCTGAATGAATACATGCATAAGTCCTTTTGGCATAAACATCATGAATAAAACAATGATTAAACCATAGACAACGATTTCTACCTCTCCACTGATTCCAAAATACGTATGACCAACAAATCGAATGAATTCATTCAAAAATACAATGAGTGCAGTACCTAGTATAGCTCCCCAAATGTAGCTTGCTCCCCCAACCATGACCATAATTAAAAATAAAATCGAAGTCGTGATGTAAAATGTGGGAGGAGAAACAAACGTGATATAATGTGCATAAACACTACCTGCAAGCGATGCAAAAGCTGCGCTTAAGGCAAAAATCGCAACCTTATATTTTGACACTTCTACTCCTAATGTTTCAGTCGCAATTTCACTATCATGTATACTCCTTAATAACCTGCCAACATGGGATCGAACAATATTTAAGGATAAGATTAAGACAAGAAAAGCTAAAATCCAGACAAAAAAGTAGAAAACAACTTTGTCTGTAAGCGACAGCCCAAAAATGGAAAGAGTCGGTATTCCAATTAAACCCGCAGCACCACCTGTCCAATCATTTAGTCCAAGGACTAGAATGAAAAATATGATGTTAATCCCGATAGTGGCAAGTGCAAGGAAATGCCCCTTTAATTTTAAAATAGGTATCCCGATTACATAGGCTATCAAAAATGTAGCAACTATCCCTATCAACATCGAAAGCCATGGTGATAGTCCAAAGCTTACCGTTAATACTCCGGATGTATAGGCACCCATTCCAAAAAATGCCGCATGTCCTAGAGAAATCTGTCCTGCAAATCCAATCAATAAACTTAAACCTACTGTTACAATTGAATAAATTCCAATTAAAATGAATAGCGTAAATATATACTGAGATGTAACAACCAGTGGTAATAGTAAAATGATGAGTCCCACAAACAAGAGGGGCTTCCAGCGGCTACCATATAACACATTTTCCAGCTTCAACATCAATATCCCCTTTCGTTATACTCTTTCACCAGAACCCCTGGCAAAAATTCCATTTGGTTTTATAAATAAGACAAGGATGAGTACGAGGAATGTAATGGCATCACTATAAAATGTTGAGATATAAGCGCCTGAAAATGTTTCTAATAATCCGACTAGTAGTGCGCCCGCTACAGCTCCAGGAATACTATGCATTCCCCCTATAACCATCCCAACGAACCCTTTGATCCCGATAAGAAAGCCCATTTCATATGTTGCATCCGTAATTGGGGTTATTAGAATACCAGCAATGGCTCCCAAAGCTGCAGCAAGTGTAAATGCTAAAGCCGACAAGGTGCTTGTATTAATTCCCATTAATTTTGCAGCTCTTGGGTTTCTTTCACTTGCCCGTAATGCGGAACCAATATAGGTTTTTTCAAAAAACAGATAAAGTATGGCTAAAAGAAAAATTAATACCCCAAAAATAACAATGCTCTGTGGATTTATAACAGCCCCCATAAATTGAATTGATTCTACTGAAAGAATCGGTGCGAGCTGATGTGGATTTGTTCCCCAAACGATTAAACCCATGCCCTTTAAAAAGATAGACAGGCCAACTGTAATAATGATTAAAATAATAACCGTGGTATTTCTTGCGTAAAAAATGGCCGTTCTTTCCACAATCAAGCCAATAGCTGCTGTAATAATAATGGCAAGTATCATTGCTGCTACCATTGGCATCCCGGCATTTACAAAGGTAATACAAGTAAGGGCCCCAATCATTGCAAATTCGCCCTGTGCAAAGTTTAAAATTCCGGTTATGTTATAAATTGTTACAAATCCGATTGCCAACAATGCATAAATGCTTCCAACTGTTAAGCCCGTTACGACATATTGCATCAATAAGTCCATACTTTAGCTCCTTCCTTAAAAGCAATAGTAGAAAGATAGTAATGGCAGAAAGTTATTATTCTGCCATTACATTTTCTATCCTATTAAGCGGTGTTCCTTTAATTAATCCTTATTGAATAACTACTCATTATACTTCCAATTGTTATTCTCAATCTCTAAAACTGAAAATCCATCTTGATTTGGACCTACATTTTCCGATTGTAAATCAAAGGTTCCTGTTAATCCTTCATACTTTTCTTTTTTAGTCTTTAGATAATTATGAATAGTTTCAGCGGTTGTATTTCCTTCCTTTATTGCTTCGAGTACAAGGTAGAATCCATCTGCTGCATGTGCTGTAAAATTATCTGGATCACTATTAAACATTTCACGATATTCTTCACGGAAGGCTTTTAATCGTTCTTTTTGATCACCATCTGGTAATTGGTCGACTACACTTAATTTACTCCCGATTATAAACAGATTTTCATTATTATCTTTCACCTGATCTAAGAAACCTTGGTTAGCAGAAGCTGATGATTGAATCATAGGAACGTCAAATCCCAAAGCTTTAAAATTTCGTGCAACAATTCCGGCACCCGGTGTTCTTGACCATACAATGACTACCTCCGGATTCTCTTTACGAACATTCGTTAATTGAATGGTCATATCTGTTGCAGTAGCATCAAATTCCTCATGGGCTACAATTTCAATGTTATTTTCCTTTGCTGCTTCTTCAAATGGTGGAAGTCCGTCTACCCCAAATCCATCACGAGCATTTACCCATGCAACCTTCGTAGCATTTTTTTCTTTTAGGAATTTTATGATTAATTCTGCACTCATATAGTTGCTAGGTGCCATTTGGTAAATCCCTTTGGTTTCTGGATTTACAGGGGCAACGGTTAATAATGGGATTCCAGCAGCAGAAATTTTAGGCAAAATGGCCATTGACGTACTTGCTTGAGTAGCCCCGATTACTGCCACAACACCTTCTGAAATCAATTTATCGGCTGCAATAACTGCCTTTGTGTCGTCCGTTTCATAGTCTTGCATTATGATTTCTATTTTCTTTCCATTTATCGGTCCCTCTTCATCCAACTTTTTCTGAAGCAGTTTTACATAATTTGCTTGTGTTTTCCCTAAAGTGGAGGCTGGACCTGTTTCAGCAAAGATTGCTCCAATTTTTATAACCTCACTATCCTTCCCACCCGAACCTCCTCCATCAGTGCTTTCGGTATTACATGCTGTAATGACTAGCAAAATACTTAAAATGATACTGAGAAAACTAAATTTTTTCATCTCCTATTTCCCCCTAATTTATTTTGTTTCTATTAAAAATAATAGAAAGTAAAGCACTGGAGCCTATTAAAATTCATTAAGACGATTCTAGTTATCGTAGTTGAAGCTCAGTTCTCAATCGTTTTTGAAGTTCAATCTTTTTTATTTTTCCAGACGGAGTCATGGGGAAGTCATCAACTAGAAGGATTCGATCTGGTATTTTATAGTCCGCAATTTTTTCCTTAATAAATTGTTTTAACTCTTTTTCCGTTACCTTCATACCTTGCTTTACACGTATACAAGCACAGGATATTTCACCTAACACGGTATCTGGTAACCCTACAATTGCTATGTCCATTACTGCCGGGTGGGTATAGAAATATTCTTCTACTTCACGTGGATAAATGTTGTATCCACCCCTGATGATCATTTCTTTCTTTCTTCCAACTATTCGAATATAACCATTCTCATCCATAGTTGCGAGATCGCCAGTGTAATACCAGCCATTTTCATCAATGACTTCATACGTTTTTTCCTGATTATTGAAATACCCTTTCATCAGACCAAAGCTTTGGCAGACCAGTTCACCTACTGTATTCATACCTACTTCATATCTGTTTTGGTCAACAATTTTAATCTCAACTCCTGGTAAAGCCCTACCGACTGTTTCCGCTCTCAAAATATCATCATCTTCAAAGCCTGTTAGGGTAAGCGTTGGAGAGGTTTCCGTCATACCATAGCCGATGATGATATTACAGCCCATTTCCTTTCTAATCCTCTTAATAATTTCAACAGGTGCTGGTGCTCCCCCCATTTCACCAGTTCGTAAGGAGGATAAATCGTAATTCTTAAATGATGGATGGTTTAATTCAAGAACAAACATGGTAGGCACACCGGGATGAATGGTAACCTTTTCTTGTTCAATTAGAGATAAAGCTTTCTCTGGCTTAAAGGATTCCATTAAAACCATTCTGGCTCCGGAGGATATGGCTCGTAAAACAAACATAAGACCCATGACATGAAAAACAGGTGTTGGCATTAAAAACACATCTTTCGGTGTACACTTCATCCAGTCTGCACCAGCTACAGCAGTATGTACCATATTTTTGTGTGTCAACATGGCACCTTTAGGTTTTCCAGTTGTTCCTGAAGTATAAAGGATGGCAAAGACATCTTCTTTGTGGTCAATAGGAACATTGGTAAACGGGTGAGCTTTCCCTACTTCAAGTAATCTATCATAGCCAATAACTTCGTCTCCCTCGAAACGAACCCCTATTAAATGTTCTAGAGAGTTTATTTCCTGTTTTAGTCGGTTGTATTGTTCATAGTGATTTATGTTGTCAAACTCTTTGGGGAAGAATACTGCTTTAGCCCCCGAATTTTGAATAATATACTCGACTTCTTCTTTTCTAAAACGTGTATTAAATGGTATAAGAATCGCACCTAATTTTGCAATTGCAAAATCTATGACTATAAACTCATGCCAGTTAGGTAAGCTTACTGCAACCCGGTCACCCTTGTTAATTCCAAGTTGTTTAAGACTGCTTGCTATATATGTAGATTCCATATCTAACTCGGAGTAAGTCATTCGTCTCTTCCCATCAAAGATTACCTCGTTTTCGGGGGCTGACGAAGTGACCGCCTCAAGCAGACTTGAGACCGGCATATCATATCGATTTTCAAACACGAAAGAGTCACCATCCTTACAATTTATTGTAATCGTTTTCAAATTCACAGAAATTACTAAGTCCAAATTGATCGTTGAATATTTTCTTCTATATTACCTAAACTAGGTCTATATATCTAAAATTTCAAATGTTCTGATACCTTATTTTAATTATAGGTGATGAAATTTCAAAAGAATACCAACACGATAAACGAAAAAGCATTAGCATTTTCATCAGATTTGCGGAAAAATAATATGTTTTCCGTTACATTCTTTCAATGCATACTAAAATAGGGTGACCGCCTTTGGAGTCACCCCTAAGAAAAAACCTTAGAAAAGTACATTTCATTAGTTAGTATTTGAAATGACATTGCTTTGTTGAATGATCTCGCTCGCCATAATTGCTTTTCTAATAGGCTCGGGAATTGAAATGGCTTTTAGGTTATCTTCAGAGATGCTTGCGACCGCACGAATCTGATAGCCATTCGCAATTTGCTTATCGTCTTTATAAAACTCATGTACAAAATGGATGACTTTATCACGCATTTCACGAATCGTGGTTTCAATGACTACATCGTCCTCAAAATATAGAGGCTTTTGAAAAGTACACTTGGACTCAAGTAAAGGTATACCTATTCTTTCATCTCTAACTAATTTTGATAATGGAAAACCGATACTTTCAAAATAATAATGTGCTGCCTGATCCATCCATTTATAAAAATTAGGGGAAAATACAATCCCTGCCGCATCGGTATCCCCCCACTCCACCCTAAAGTGATATTTGTGCACCTTCATTTCATAACCCTCACAATCTTTTTCGTATTCTTCCTTCTATAATAGTACTTAATAGTTTCATTTGCTACATTGACGTTTCTCCATATGGAACAAAAGTGTAAGAAGAGTAAAAAGAGGCTGCACTAGGTGCAACCTCTGACCTTTCAAAAAAGTAAATTTAGGGACTCATCAACTAAAACTTAAATCCAAGTATTTTATTTAAATAGATCTTTTGTTGCACATATCCATGTTTTTGCCATTAGCATATTACCCGCGGTGTTCATATGTACACCGTCAATTGTAAGTGGAAAGTCTTTCTTATGTTGCAAGAACGTAATAAATGCCTGATGGGTTGGAACGACAACTGCGTAATATTTTTTAGCTAATCTATGGATGATTTCAATATAAGGTCTTAGCAAGATATTTCCTTTTCCCTGAATATCCTCCGATATCACCGTAGGCTCCATTAAAACGATTGAAGCTTTGGTTTTTTGCTTAATATTATTAAGTAGATGTTCTAACACTTCTTCGAATTGTTGCGGTAACACTTGTTCTATTTCAGGAGAATCCACTTGTCTCCAAACATCATTGATACCAATTGAAATTGAAGCTATATCCGGTTGAAAGGAAATGACATCGTGCTCCCACCGAACAGCCAAGTCTGTAACACGATTTCCGCTAATCCCTTTGTTTATAATTTCCAAATCTCTATCTGGATTAGTAACCTTCAAGTAATCATGAAGCAAACGTACATATCCAGTTCCAATCGGATCACTCTCGCTAATGCCCCACCACGTGATACTATCACCAATAAAGACAATTCGTTGTTTCATGCTCTCCCTCCTACATCTACTTTATCATTCCATTGGTGTAAGTAATCCTCTAGCTTTTCACACACATAATTCAGATAAAAAGCAATCAGGCTAAAGGGATCTTTCATTTCTAAATCCGAGTGGACCTTCAATTGTTCGAGCTCTCTTTTCCAACGCTTTAAGTCAGAGATAATTAAATGTAGATCATCAAAACTTTCAACTTTTTCAGGATCTATCAGCCGGCTCGGAAATAATGGCACATTCCATTTCGATACTTCCGAAAGCGCTGATTCCAGTTTTTCAAGAACTTCTTTGACAAACTTTTGATGCTCATGAAAGATGGAATAAAAGTCTTCTTCAATGTCTTCAATAGAATCACCCCACGTTAATCGTGCAAAATAATAACTGTTCATTAACTGTAAAGATTCCCATGGAAAGTTAAAATCTATTTGTTTGGCATTTTCCTTTGGTAGATATGGAACAATGAGGTTGACCATTTGTTTAATTCCAAGCTTGGAGTAGACTTCAATATCTTCATGAATTCGATGAAATAACGGTGGAAATAGATCACCTAACATAAAGTGATCGCTATAATATTCAAAAATCGTTATTTCTTGTTGAGAGGCTTTCGTTACATGACACCATTTTTGTAAAGCCTTAAATGCTCTTTCCTCATTCGTAAAAGATTGCTGATAATTCCTACCCCAATAGGCGAATAACGTATTTACTGTTTTAGAACTATCCAAATTACCTGGTAACTCTAACATATCCCAAGATAATCCCGCATTGTAAGCTATATGTTCTACTTCAATTCTGGGAATCTGATTTTTTACTTGTTCAGTAAATTCAATGTAACGGGCTAAAAAGTGATCGTCATCCTCTATCCCAAAATCGGCTGGCCATAAAGATAGTCGGCTGACAGAAGGTGTTTCTATAACATAATTATTTATTTTTTCAATTAGCAAGCCTTTCCAGCTATCATCAGAAAAATCAATCTGTTTTTTTTCTGAAACTGAGATACTTTTTAATAAGTAGTGCATACTATGTCCGCCAATTGTAATAGTCAGTCCACGCTTTTCAATCTCTTTTTCTACTACATGTTGTACTTTGTCCCATAGCATAAACGTAAAAAACAGTTCATTCAGATAGTGTTTCGCTGCCCAATCGATTACTTTTAGTAGAAATGAAATATCATCATAATTTTCAATAACTAAGCCTCTTCTTACCATTTTTCCGCTATGGATTTCTGACTTTATAAAACAAACTTCCTTGTACTCGCTTTTTTCTTTAGATAAAAAGTTAACCCACTTATATCCAAAAAACTTTTTACAGATATGATAAACACCATAAAGTACAGATCTCGCATTTGATCCGATAATATAAATCTCGCTTCCCTTTTGAACAAATCGAAAAAAATCCCCTATGGGTTCATCTTTAAATTCAGATTGTTTTATTAAGCCCTGTTCAAAAAAATCTTGTTCCAGTCCTAACACAAATGAATAAGAAATGTCCTGCCCGACCCGAGCTGTATACTTAAGCAACTCTTCTTTTGCAAATAGAATTGGTTTATCATAATTTAGAATGCTACATGAAACCGCCATATTGTACCTCCTTACTCTAGTAGCGCTTGATTTAATTCCCTTAAAATTAGACCTGAAAGGATAATGGCATTCGTCCAACCACTTTCTATCACATATGCACCCCATCCAGTGTCACCATTATTGCCAAAATACTCCTCACCATCTAAATGAAAAGAACGCATCCAGCCACCATTAAATTCCTTTTTAGGAGAAATGATTTGAATGCTGGATAAAAACCGAACCAGTTTCTCATTAACCTCTTTTACCGCTGGGTCCCCAGTTGCTTTCCAAGCCTCCCATGTATTCATGAGTAAGAAGTTATTCGTATACAATTGATCTGCAATCCCTTCATTATTCATTCGGAACACACCCGTATCCTCTGTACCATATCGTTCGGGATCTGGATTATCACTTTCCTCAATTCCACCAAGTTCATGTTGATTGTCGACTAAGTAATCAAGAATTTCATATAATCCTTTCCGAACGGTATCATCCTTTGTAACACCATACAATTGAGCTAAGGATAATAAGAATCTACTATATCCGGCCGTTTTACTATACATGAACTTCAAATCACGTTTATTCTCAAGCATTGTTAACGTGCCTTGATAAGCAGTTTGTAAAAACAGTTCATCCTTTGAAACATAATAGGCTTGGATAAAGGCAGCATGGGCAATCGATTCAAAATGAGGGTTCATACTAGCCAGGGTTGAATTTTTGAAATAAGCAGTGCCATTGTCAATTAGTTCTTGTTCACGAATACATTCCAATCGCAGTCCATTTTTATTTTGCGTTTGTAAAAGAGCATAGGCCGTTAATAAGCCCCTCTCTTTATATATTTGTTTACCTGATTTACGGTATAAATATAATAGAACCAATGCTACCCAACTATTATCATCCGAGAATAGTTGATCTGGTTTATTCCTCGGGCTTTGAAACCATTTCCAAAAACCATATGTACCTGAACCCGGATCTGTATCCTGATAGCCCTCTTCAAATAAGTAGTTTAGTAAATTATGAGATTTTTCTACCCATTTACGTTCCTTCTTATATTCTCCGTATAGGTAAAATAAAAGTGCAGTATGTGCGTGACAATCTGGTCGAAAATCCATACTAATGTCGCTTCGAATCGAATGGACATTTTCATAAACTCCGAGACTTCCATCTTCCTTAGGTAAAATACCAGAGTTTAAAAACCAACTCATACCCTTATCAATTGTTTTTTCAATATCAAATTCCTTTGAAGGTTGAATTATCGGTTGCATAAACCTAAGTGGCACATGATACTCCATTTGAAGCCATTTGATAACATGGTTCCATAACCAATTTGGTCGTAATGTCCAAATCTGTTCATTCCCTAAAAAGGAAAACGACGAAAAAACGGATTTCCCTTTCCCATGTTTTTTCACAACTATTCCAGGGTATTTCCCAACTTCATCAGTTATATGGGTCTCTTCAAAATGACCGATATCCAGAAGTCTTTCCGTGTCAAAGGTAAATCCTGTTAAAAAGGGACCTTGCCAATCAAGGAGCTGACCTTTTTTGCAATATTGGCTATCAGTCGTGATCACTAGTTTTTCTAAACGACGATTAGTCACTGGAAAGTCCTGCTTGAATCCAAAAAGGCGAGACGATGGAAAGTCATTACAATTGATAAGCTCACCATATAAAGTCCCTCCTTGTTGTACAAAATCCCAAAGTGTTTCTAGCATTTCATACGATAATTTCATTGGCGTCCCATTGTCATTACCATTAATAAAGATAAACGAATATTGACTAAGGTTCTGTTGTAAAAGTTGATTGATATCTGAAAAATAATGATTGAATTTAACAAAGCTTTTCATTTGCATACTTTTGTCAACGAGAGCGATCAATACGTATCCACTCCACTCTTTAACTTAATCATATTTTATGAACTTTTGGCCACTCGAGTTCAATTCCAGCCTTCACTAACCGCGACTGAAAATCCTTTCGTTTTTCTTCCAGATTTCTGACTTCATGTGGCAAAATACTATGTTCAATACAATAGGCCGCGAGATGGCCTGCAGCTTCCCCGATATTCCATTCCACTGGATGCAGTCGATAACAGCCATTTGTCAGATGAGTGGTCCCGATATTCTTACTCGCAGGCAATAAATTTTGAACACGGATAGGTATTAAACTGCCAAGCGGAATTTGGAATGGATGGGCTGAAATATCAATATATGTATCCATACCTGTACTCGGATGAAGATCTAAACGGTAGCTCCCAATCCCTACGCTATCGTCAAAATAAGTAGCACTTTCTTTCCCCTTAATTTCACCACTGATATGCTGTTCCTTCACTGTAAATTGTGCTTTAATTCTTCGTGATTCACGGATATATGGGTACATTGCTAAACCATCTTCTGTTCCTAAAATATCTTTTCTTAACCGTATACCAGGATACCCTTTGCCACCATCTGGACGAGGTGCCTCCGTTTGCATCCAATAAAGAAGAGACAAACTTAACTGTTTGGCATTATATAGATGCTTTTCTTTCTCGTCATCGGATACATCAATGATAGGACCTAACCAATAATCATTTTGCGGCCAATTAACAATTGTAATATCACTTTGAAACGTACCTGGTTCAAAATGATTTTTATCGATAATTCGACGGTAATTCCATAATGAAAAGCGATTTGCTTCGTAAAATAACGAGTACTCAATCGGTTCCAATGTATGAGGCACTAGTCCCCACCAGCTTAATTGCTTGGCTGGCCAAAATTCAGCCTGGTAGTTTTTCCAAAATTCATATTGAACAGGCTTCTCAATAGTATGATCTTCGCCTTCAATATGATCAATCGCAAAACAATAGGTAAATGCCTGCATATTAAAGGGGTCTGCATCCTTTGCTGCATGAGCTTCACCTGTTTCGTTCCGTGATTCAGCTCCAATGACATACTCAACACCGGCAAGTGGTAAGACATCTCCCATTTCCGTTGCATCTAAAAAATACTTTCCTTTTAACAGGTAGGAGTGCCCAGTACTTGAATGCTGAACAGTAACTGTTTGTACCTGATCTTGTTCAGTTTCTGCTTGAATGATATTATACTCTGTTAATAACGTTAGCTTTCCATTGCTTATATACGGAGCTAGCATGTCGTAAAGCACCCTTAATGCAACTCTTGGCTCGTGACTAATTTTGCTGACAATAGCATTACCAGGATTAAATTGATCATTCGTTCGTTCGAAGGATTTTACTGAAAAATTAGTATGATAGTATTCTCTTATTTTTCTTCGGAATTTCCGATAGCTTCTCGTTGCTCCAAAGCTTTCAATCCAAGGATGCTCATCTGGTGGGACCCCTTGGTTTGTTAATTGACCACCAATCCACTTCGTCTCCTCGGTTAAAACCACGTTTTTTCCAGATTGTAAAGCAGATAATGCAGTAGCACATCCTCCGAGACCTCCACCAATAATCACTATATCTGCCTGTAGTTCTTTTGAGACTGTCAATACATCACCTCATTTTTGTCCAGTTTACATGTGATTAAATCAATTTTACGGGTGTTTTTTTCTCGAAAGATTGATAGGCTGCTAATGCCACTTCTACCGCTTTCAATCCTGATTGCCCTGTTGCTAGTGGGGATCTTCCTTCTTTAATACTAGC
Source organism: Bacillus sp. JJ1566 (assembly GCF_036962685.1). NCBI lineage: Bacteria > Bacillati > Bacillota > Bacilli > Caryophanales > Bacillaceae > Bacillus > Bacillus sp. JJ1566. The sequence goes on from NZ_JBALOP010000055.1 coordinate 70,272, forward strand.
AACGAAATCCTCAATCAGGCCAGCGTCCATATCATCTCCCCAGCCAACCCACTTGACCCCATCCTGATTGGAGTAGAAATCGATTTTTTGGGAAAACGCGTCAATCTTTAAAGTGCCATTGGTACCGATAATTTCCATTGTTACATCGCCCCAGGTAGGATAGGAACTATTTCTTGACCAACTGCAATCTAGAGAGGCAAACATTCCGTTTGTAAATTCCATTGTAAGAATTCCACAATCATCTATCGGATGGTCAATATAGACATTCCCAATTTCAGCGTAAACTTCTTTCACTTCTGCCTCTGTAAACCACCTCATAATATCGACAACATGAACCGTATGGTCAAGTACCGCGCCACCACCCGATTTCTCCTTATCAATAAACCAGCCCCCAGGATTGGTTCCCCGATTTGTTCCTTTAATGGCTAAAATATCCCCTAATACTCCTTCTTCAATCGCTTTTTTAGCTTGTTGAATTGGTGTATTAAATCGGACAGGAAAAGCTGTTCCCAACAGAACTCCGTGCTTTTCACATACACTAATCATTTCTTCTATATCTTTTACATTGGTGGCTAATGGTTTTTCACATAAAACATGCTTCCCCGCTTTAGCTGCAGAAATTACATGCTGATGGTGAAAACTGTTTTCGGATGTCACAATAACTGCATCAAGATCAGTATCAAGTAAATCCTGATAATTTTTATAATAAACTGTATCAAAAAGCTGTGAGTATTTCTTGCCTCTTTCTTCATTTTCATCGGCGATACCAGATAATGTGACACCTTCCATGTCTATTATAACGGATGCATAACTATTGGCATGCATATGGGCAAAGCTAATGATTCCAATCTTCATGTCAGTTCTCCCCCTTTTGATAGAGTGACAGGTAACCCTGTTTTTAAAGATTTAAGGGCAGCATCTGATATTTCCAATGCTTTATATGCATCTTCTGCTGTAACAATCGGAGTCTCATTCGTTTTTAAACATTTCAAAAAATGCTCAAGTTCAACATAATACGGAGACTTTTTCAAAGGGCTTTGAGGTACTTCAACACCATTTTTTTCCTCATCTAATTGTCTAATCGAAAGTAAAACAGGCTCTTCTTTTAAACTATCATATTCGATAATCCCGCTTTTTCCCGCAAATTCAAATTGAGTTGAAAAAGTTTGGTGTGCCCATGAACCCTCAACATGTGCGATTACTCCAGATTTAAACACCAATGTTACAATGGCATAATCAAGATGTTCAAGATTTCTTTCAGCAATTCCTTTCGCAAATACTCGCTCCACTTCCCCAAAGGTCCAACGTAGAAAATCAAAATCATGGATGATTAAATCTAGTATGACCCCACCACTTTTCGTATGGTCTGAATACCAATCGCTCCATCCTGCTGGAAAATTTCCACCTCTTCTAGTTCGAACGACCCCAATATCACCAATTGCTCCCTTAGCAATAAGCTCTTTTGCTTTTGAGTACTGAGGGAAGAAACGAACAACATGCCCGACAAATAATTTCACATTTTTCTTATCACAGTACTCCAGCATTTCTTTAGCATCTTCAAGTGTGTAAGCTAATGGTTTTTCGCATATGACATCGATTCCAAAATCTGCTGCTTTCATCACATACTCTTTATGCAAAAAAGTCGGAACACAAATATCCATTACATCAATCTGTTCGAGAGTGTTTACCGCATCTTCTACCGTATTAAAAATCTTCGTATCATGACCATTAACAATTTGTTCTGCTTGCTCTTTTCTTACATCAACGATTCCAACAATCTGAACATCATCCATCGAATAGTAGGATTTGGCATGCTCCATCCCCATTGTTCCAGCGCCAATCAATAAAACATTTTGCATAAAATCGACCTCTTTCCTCAATTTCCGGAAGTTACCTTACAAAAAGATTTATACATCTATCGAACCATTTGCAATAACTTCTTTAAACCAGTGGTAGCTTTCTTTTTTTATTCGCTCTAATGAATGAAAGTCTACATATACTAGACCAAAACGTTTGCCATAACCTTCCGCCCACTCGAAATTATCTAATAACGACCATGCTAGATAACCTATGATAGGTATTCCCGATTCAATGGCTCTACTTACAGCAGTTAAATGTTGCTTATAATAGTCAATTCGATCTTGATCATTCACTTTCCCATTGGCAAGTTCATCAACACAACAAGCTCCATTTTCAGTAATAAATAGCGGTACATTCCCATAACGCTCTGCTAGATAATGAAACACTTTATAAAAGCCGTCTGCATAGATGGGCCATCCGATATATGTGTGGTTATAATCGATTTCAATATTCTCAATATCTAGCAATCCAGCATTTTCTTTATAACGAGCGACATTACCGGAATAATAATTAACACCAATAAAATCAATAGGCTGTTGGATGATCTCCATGTCTCCGTCTTCAATATGGAGTTCCGCGCCTTTCTTTTTAAACCACTCCACCAAATATTGTGGATACTCTCCCTTAAAAATTGGATCTAGAAACCAATCAATATTATGTCCAATCTCTCTCCTGCAGGCTTCGATATCTTCTATTCGATCACTAAAAGGTTCCCTCCAAGTTGTATTCGTAGCTGTTCCAATCTGGCCTTCTATTCCTAGTTCTCTAAACACCCTAACAGCTTTCCCATGTGCTAACACCAAATGATGGGAAACATCTACAGCTAACTGTAGGTCCTGATACCCTGGTGCATGAACGCCTCGATAATTTGATAAGAAAGCAGCACATAAAGGTTCATTAATGGTTTGCCAATATTTTACCTTCCCATTGAACTCTCTAAAGATTGTTATTGCATATTGGCTAAAAGCCTCAACAGTATCTCGATTTGCCCAACCACCTTGATCTTGAAGGGCTTGTGGAAGGTCCCAGTGGTAAAGAGTAAGCATTGGCTCGATTCCTTTTTCCACCAATCGATCTACTAAATTATGATAATATTGCAAACCAACTGAATTAAGTTCTCCTTTTCCATTTGGATAAATCCTTGGCCACGACACTGAAAAGCGGTACACATTCGCACCTAATTGATCCAATAAGTCAATATCCTCCGGATAACGATGATAGCTATCACATGCGATGTCACCATTATCACCATTCTTCACTTTACCAGGGGTATGGGAAAAGGTATCCCATATGGATAACCCTCTCCCATCCTCAAATGCTGCTCCTTCAACTTGATAAGCAGCCGTCGCAGTCCCCCATTTCATACTTTTTGGAAACTGAATAATAGGCAAACGTATTCCCTCCTATTAATAGATATAATCACCAATTAAAATTACCCGCTGTTGCAATTCGGTGGTAAAAGTGGTTTCCTAAAGATCCCTCTAGTATTCCGTTTGGACCATCATGTACTAATCTCTTTTCCTCTAATTCTTCAATTCTATCGATTGAACCATCTAACCACTGCTGGATCCTTAATTCTGTAGTTTCCATTCGGGCTACTAACCCTCCATAGCGAAACTCGATAATTTCCCAACCAAATGGTTTATATAAACTAAACCAAACTTCTCTATGCTTCGTATGAAGAATTCGAACCTCGTTAGCCAATTCTTTAACGACTCCTAAAAGGTCGGACATTACTTCCTTATCACCTTGGTCATATGCAGCCTTCAACTGGATTCCTATTTCTGCCTTTATACTTAGAACATTCGCTAATTGTTCATAGAACTCAAAAATGACAATTGCGTTAGCATTTCTTTCCTTTGCGGCCTTTAATTCAGGAGCAAGCTTTTGATAATGTTCATTCATTTTTAACCCACGGATATTCTCATCAAATAGTCCAAAAAGAAGATCTTGCCACAATAGGAACTTTGATGCATTTGATGAGTTCAAATTATTTTCCATCACACCTGGAGTTTCATCTAATTGATTAAGGACGAGAAAATCATCAATATGATTCCCCGTACAAAAATGAAAGCGCTGCGCTAAATGTTCTCTTGTAACTGATTCGTGATAAGTATGCTCCGCATAAAGCTGGATGACAGGAAGTGCAGTTGTTAATGGAGTTTCCGCTCCATTGTCTCCCCATAACGTTGTAAAAACTTCTTGTAATCCATCTTTTTTACACGCGGTCAATGCAGCCTCAGTTGTGACAAATGCTCTTCCGTAATTTGGAGAAATTCCATTCCATGTCCATGCCCCACCAGCAAAAATTGTATCTCTCCCTAACTCTTTATGTTTCTGGATATAAGAACGGTAAAATTCTTCATCCGCATGATAGTAGTCCCAATAAACAAGTTGAACATTTTCTGGTATAGAGTCAATTGCTTCTTTTGGAATATGAACGTCTTCATCATAATATTCACCGTGTTTCGACCCTAAACGGAAATACATGTCACTCCAAATCATTGGCTTTAAGCCTTGACGTTCAGCGATTGATACAACTTGGTCTAAATGTTTGTTCATGATCTCAAAGCGGTTCTCATATCCATTTTCATCTAAATATCGGCCAAGCCCCAGCTGATGAGCTTCATCCATCCCAATGTGAATTCGGTTTGATTTGAATGGTTTTGAAGCTGCCTTAATCATACTTTCAATAAATTGGTATGTTTTTGATTCACCAACTAATAAAATATCAGCTGTATCTCTCATATCTTTTGCATAGCCCCATTTTAATGCCATTGTTAAATGGGCAAGGGTCTGGATACAAGGAATCATTTCAATACCGAGGCTTCCAGCATATTCATCACAAATTTTTAATTCGTCTTCTGTGTATCTGCCACGCATATACCCGAAATATGGATATTCCGGAACCTCATAGGTATCCTCTGTATAAAGCATAACGACATTTAAGCCCATTACCGCTAATTTCCTGAGAAGCCCTTGTACTTCATCTACTTTTAATACTGCATTTCTAGAAACATCAAGCATGACACCACTTGTTTGAAATTGGGGTTGTTCTGTTAACTCAAATTCACCATTTTTTTGATAATTCTCTAACCACAGACCAATTGCACGATAGAAATGGATTTTTTCCTGATAGCCAATTTCACCTTTTCCATCCTTATTGCTAACATGAATAGGACCCACCCTTTGAGTAACAGTTATCGGCAATCCTTTTTCATGTAATTCAATACCCAAATCATCGGTCAATAATACTAAACCTTCAATAATTGAACTAGTTTCACCCAATAAATGAATTTTCATATTTGATACCTCTTTTCGTATTTTTACTATTCGATTATTGATTATGCTGAAAAACAATTTCTCCTCTTAAAATCGTGTAGTCCACTTCCAATTTATTCGATAAAATGACAAGATCAGCATCATATCCAACAGCGATTCTGCCTTTTCGATTACTAACGCCGCATACAATTGCTGGATTATAGGCAGCCATTTGAACAGCCTCTTCAATCGGAATCCCGCAATTGTTAACAATATATTGAACCGCCTTGTCTAGAGTTAAAGAACTTCCTGCAAGACTGCCATTCGCCAATGTTACTTTTCCACCTTGTTTGTAGACGGTCTTACCACCAATTTGATGACAACCATCTGGTAATTGATTCGTTCCAGTGCAATCGGAAATTAATGTGATTTGATCAATACCCTTCATTTTGTATAGCAGTTCTAGGATTTTTGTATGTACATGAAAGCCATCTGCTATGACTTCACAGTGTAATTCTTGTAAATCAAGTGCTGCAAACGCGGCAGTTAATTCGCGATGTGTAATCGGAGCCATCCCATTAAAACAATGCGTAACTCTCGATAGTCCGTATTGAATCGCTTGTTCGATATCATCATATGATGCATCTGTATGTCCTGCCGAAATGGCCACCTTGTTTTCATGAAGGACCTTCATAACCTCTCTTGCATTTGGAAGCTCCGGAGCCAATGTTACAATTCGAATCAAATCATCTGCCAAATGAAGGATGGAATATAAATCCGCAATATCAGGATCTATTATGTACTCTGCTTTTTGAGCACCTTTATATTTTTGATTAATCCAAGGCCCTTCCAGGTGAACACCCAACAGTTGAGCACCACTTCGTTCTTCGGTGACTATTTGTTTACTTAATAAAAGGAAGGTTTTAATATCCTCTAATGTAGCTGCCCTTGATGTTGACAAGAAACTTGTCACACCAAAGGATGGGAGCCCATCTTGAATGCGATAAAAACCTTCCTTTGTACGGTCCATAAAATCATCACCATTTAGACCATGTATATGTGTATCGATAAAACTAGGACAGATCCACCCATCTATTTGATAGAAGGGCAGATCCACATTTTTTAAATCGGCCGTTGTGCCAATGAAATTGATTTTTCCATCTTTGATTTCTATGACCATATTTTTATATACTTTTTTATCGGTAACAACATTTCCTTGTAAGTAATAATGGTTACGCATCATTTGACTCAAAATCCTTTCCATTTACAGCCTATTTTCTTTATAAAATGACTTATTTTTTCATAGACCTTACGAAAAGTGAATTAATTTTGTTAGTGTCGTAGATTCCTTGTTAAACAGTTTTTCAAATTCCTGTGGTGCCTCACTAAATTCAACAGTTTCTGAAATAAACGGACCGACATCAATCCGTTTTTCCTTAATGAGACGAATATATTCTTCAAGGTTCCTTCCTTCTGTCCAGCGAATATATTCATAAGGATAATCAATGGCTTCCCTTTCATAAACTTTGTCGTATCTTCCGGGACCGCCTGCTCGTGATATGAGTAGTTGAGCTTCTTTACCAAACATTAAGTCTCTTGGAAAGTCTGGCTCAATATCACCGACAATGACTGCCTTCCCTTTGTTGCGAATCCATTTCAAACATTCATGAGTGAGTGGAGAGCGTTTACCTCCCGCACATAAAAGGACCGCATCGGCTCCATGAGCTTTCGTATCAATCTGAATGGCCTCTTCCATTTCTTCTATAGTGGCAAACGATTTGATATTTCCTTTCTTTATCATGTCTACTCGACTTTCGTGGAGATCATACGCTATCACATTATAGGCTGCTGCATTGGCTATTTTAGCAATTAATTGCCCTAAAACCCCTAAACCTACAATCACAACTGTTTCACCAAATTGCAGGTTAGCAATTCTTAGTGCATGAATCGCTATTGCTCCTAGTCCACCTAGAGCTGCTTCTTTCGGGTCCACTGATTCGGGTACCTTAGCATACAATGTTTTCGGCACTTGTAAATATTCATCATGGTGAACATAGGGTGCACCGTAACAAGCAACGAGATCCCCTTTTTTAACATCGGTGATTTCGCTACCACATTCAACAACTTCACCCATCGCACTGTAGCCAAGGTGAACCTGTTTGTTTTCGCTATTTGAAAGTATCGTTAGTTCTGTGCCTGGGGAAATGACTGAATACAATGTTTTGACTATAATATAGGAAGGTTTTCCTTCTATACTTGGTATTTCATCTTCAATGATTTCAATTTTCTTGTTGCGAGCTACAATTCTTTTCATTTGAAATCCTTCTTCCATCGATTATTTAGCTAACCATTTTGATAAATTCGCTTTTACAAATTCATCATCATGCAAATGCGGATAACTAGCATAAACACGATCTAACTCTTCTGCTTGACCTGGGCTTAATACTTCTCGATCAACTAAACACCAATTTCCTTGAAGCAATCCCTGTCTTGCTAAGATTTCATTAATACCAGCTATGCTTCCTTTGAAGCTATTTCGAGAATCAAATATCGCTGCATTGGCATCCGTAATTTGTTGACCAAGTGTCAATAGCTTTTTTGGAATGGCATCTTTATCTCTGACCTTTTTCACTTCCTCAAATGTCTCAACAACTCGTTTGGTCCAAACTGACCAATGTCCTAGAAGACCACCAACGATTTTCTTTTCCACAGTTTGATTGCCGACATTAAATTCAAATGTTGTTACCAAATCATTTATGATATTATCGTCATTTCCTGTATATAAAGCAATTTCTTCATTTCGAGGAGAATTGCAAACGGCACGAACTACATCTATTGAACAATATCTGTCAAACGGAGCAATTTTTATCGCATACACATTTGGAATGGCAGCAAAACGCTCCCAAAATTCGTATGAGAAAATTCTTCCGCCAACAGCTGGTTGTAAATAAAAGCCGAATACCGGGATAATTTCTGCTACTTTTTCAGCACGTTCCAGTAACTCATTTTCAGACAGATGGTTTAAACCACCCATACTCAAAAGTCCTAAATCATAGCCAGCCTCTTTGCTAAAAGACGCCTCCGCAACCGCCTGTTCTGTAGGTCCACAAATCCCAGCAACCATGATAAAATCATCAGGAACATTGGCACGTTGTGTTTCTTCAAGGGCAATCGATAACACCTTTTGATAAAGATTGAATTCAGGATCACGAATTTCAAACTGCGTAGTATGAACGCCAACTGCAATTCCACCGACACCAGCATCGATGTAGTAGCGAGTTAATGCACGCTGTCCTGTTTCATCAAGCTTTCTTTCTTCTGTTAATGCAAGCGGATGTGCAGGAATCACAGTGCCCTCATGAAGCTTTTTCTTAACAGCCTCTTTTAACATTAAAATGCACCTTCTCTTTCTTGGAAATGAGTTGGTTTATTGATGGTTTGCCCATCACTAACGACCCAGTCAGCAATCATATCAATCATCTGTTGAACTGTAACCTTTGGATAGCCAAATAATTTATGAGCATAAGAAGCATTGTTAAGTAGTGCTGTTGGGCTTTCACTATTTACAAATAACGGTTCCTTTTCCATTCTTTTTCCGAATTCATTTGCTAACCATCTGACTGAAAGCGTCTCTGGTCCGGTCACATTGATGATTTGTGGAGGATGATTTGTATGTAATAATGAGCGAATGGCATATTCATTTGCATCCCCTTGCCAAATGACATTTACATTTCCCATTCTTAAATCAATTGGTTCACCCTTGAATACGGATTTTGCAATTTCAAGTAAAACTCCGTATCGAAGATCGATTGCATAATTAAGTCTAAAAAGGACAACTGGCGTTTGGTGTTTATGTGAAAAATAAGTAAGCACTCGTTCTCTTCCTAAGCATGATTGTGCATATTCACCAACCGGATTTGGAGACACGTCCTCCGTACAACCATTGCTTAAAACAGAAGTTAAAGGATAAACATTTCCTGTAGAAAACGCGACGATCCGTGAGTCCTTAAATTTTTCAGCCACACGACCTGGAAGGTAAGTATTCATCGCCCATGTACGATGCTCATTTCCGACCGTTCCAAACTTTGTACCTGCCATAAAGATAATATTTTTCACATTCGGAAGGTTTTGAAGGTCTTCCTCCTTCAAAAGATCTGCTTTGATTGTTTCAATTCCATATGCCTCTAATTCTTCTATTAAACTCTCATCTGTAAACCTCGCAACACCAATCACTTTTTTAGGCGAGCCAGACTGATTAACAGCTCTTTTCGTTAGTTTTGCTAAGGTCGGTCCCATTTTCCCACTTACACCTAAAATCATGATGTCCCCGTCGAGTTGCTGGATGTCCTTAATTAAATCTTCACTTGGCGTCGACATTAAATCTTCTATTTCTGCAATCGTTTTCATTTAAATCCTCCTAATATACACTTTTTGTGTGTTCTTGTTCAGTAAATCATTCTTATTTACTAATTACATACATTTTATATTCGACTATATTAAAAGACAAGTCACTTAAAGGTCTTTTAATAAATACATATTTTTATTGACAATTGAAAGTGTTCCTCTTAATCTAAGAGTAACATTATTTAAAGACATTTCTTTAATATGTCTTTTACTGGAGATGAAATGATGAATACAAACCAATTATCAAATAACGCTACGGAAATTATCATCGGAATCGTGAGTCCTGAGGCATTAGTGAACGAAGTTATGAAAGCGCTTGAATCGTTTCCTAATTTCCAACCTTTCTTTCTTCATTCCACAGCATCCACGATTGATACAAAGGATATAGAAAATTTAATTAATAAGGTTGAAGTACTCCTCTTTATGGAATTCCCTACCTATTTGAAGGCCAAACAGCTTTTCAATTTTGCAATTCCAACCCATTATGTTCCGTTAATGGGTACTGGCCTTTATCGTTCATTATTTTTAATAGAAAATAAATATGATATTAGGCACTTGTCAATTGATACAGTTGAAGAGAAGTATATCCAACGGATTTTATATGAATTAGGCGAAACCAATTATGAATTTACATCCATTTCTCCATACAGCCAGAATAATTCATTCGAGGCGATTGTCCAATTTCACCAAGAAAATTTTCAAAAACATAGATCCATTGCGATTACCGGTACTGAAGAAATTTCCCTAAGATTATCCGAATTAGGAGTACCGAACGAATGGGTTATACCTACATACCAAGACTTAATTGTTTCTCTTGAGCGAGCACTGCTTGCAACAGAAGCACGCAAAAATAAAGAATCTCAAATTGTGTTTGGTATTATTGATATTGATAAATTTGATAAAGCTACAGAAAAATACACAACTGAACATGAAGTCCAATTATTTAAGTTAAAATTTCAACAAATGATGCTAAATTATACAAAACTACTTGATGGCCATCTGATCAATTCAGGTGGTGAAGAATTTTCATTTATCACAACACGTGGTATCTTCGAACGAGAAACCCGTGGATATAAATTCATCCCATTATTAAACTCAGCAAAAACAGAGTTAGGTGTATCCATTAGCATTGGTGTAGGATTTGGTCTCTCCGCTGCTGAAGCAGGTAGCCATGCAAGAATGGCCCTTCGTCAATCCAAAGAATTAGGTGGCAATGTCTGCTACATCGTTCGTGAAGACCAAAGTGTCATCGGTCCAGTTGACATTATCACGGATACACAATATGAAAAATATGATCTATCCATTACAGATGCTGAGTTACTTTATAAAGCTGAACAAGCAGGAATGTCAGCAGCATATATGACAAAGCTAATGGCTCGAGTAGCACGTCATAAAAAATATGATTATACTGCTCAAGAGTTAGCTACCACCTTAAACATTACAACACGAAGCGCTCATCGAATTCTATTGAAGTGGATGGATGCCAACTTAGTCGATATTGTAGGCGAAGAAAAGATCACCTACAAAGGGAGACCAAGACGTATTTATCGACTTAGCTTTATCTTAGATGAAAAGGATTAAAAGGAATGAAACGGCGGGAATTGCTTCACCCGCTGTTTTTAAATGTGTCTTCTTGTTAACACACCTATATGTATACCTTTCTCCCCGTCTCCCTGCTTTCATTTGCCGCTTCAATAAAACGAATAATTTCATACGTTTCATGTAATGGTACTCTCGTTTTACTGTCCTTAAAAAAATCCAAAACATTCTCTAACAAACTTGCATAGAAGGGTTTTGAGGAGGAGTTTACTGATACATACTCACTACCTTTTTCAAAATGAACAATCGCACCGAAATCGCCATTTCCGCTTCGATTCCCTCTCACAGTGGAAAATCGACCATCTTCCCATTCTGTAACAATCAAATCAAAATCCAGATTGGACATAGACCGTACATGCTTCGCTCCCCCACCTAAAATCGTATAGAGCATTTCAATCGTATGAATCCCATACCAAAAATAGCCTGGTTGGGTGTCAATTATCTCCATTGGTCCAAAGCAGTCCGCTCCTATTATTCTACCTTTATCCTTAATAGCAAGAACTTTAGTTAGACTTTCTGAAAACCGTAATGCTGAAGAACTCATAAGCGGCGTGTGATATTTCTCGGCAAGTTCCACCATTTCTGCAGCATCAGCACGATTTAAGCAAAATGGCTTATCAACGAAAATCGGTTTCTTAAATTGGCATATTTTGCTGACTTGATCAAGATGAACCCTTCCATCCACTGACTCTAATAAAATGGCATCACATTGCTCTGCCACTTCTTCCATCGTATCAACGATTTGAACACCATATTGCTCCACTTCTTTCGTAATTGAGGCAATACGGGAATAACTTAACTCAAAATCAGATGATTCGACTGGACAGGCCATAACTATCTTCCCACCCTCAATATAAAATGGGTGGGAAGAATCATTCAATAATTTTGTAAAAGCCGTTGCATGTGAAGTATCGAGGCCTATCATTCCTATTTTTAAATTCACACTAAATTCACTCCTTAACGCAACAGGAAACTTATTTTAGACCTGAAAGCTGTATACCTTCTGTAAAGTACTTCTGGAAGAATAAGAAGATTAAGAATGTCGGTATAAATGAGAGTGTGGCCCCAGCCATTTCAATACCGAAGTTTCCTTCTTTGCTCAATGTTGAAGCTAGACCTACAGTGATTGGGTACATCTTTTCATTTGTCATATAAATTAACGGCTGAAATAAATCATTCCAGTTACTTACAAACGCAAACGTTCCAACAGTTGCGATTGATGGAAATGCTAGAGGCATATAAATTTTGCGAAACACTTGAAAGTCATTGGCCCCATCCATACGTGCAGCTTCATCCAACTCCATAGGAATTCCTTGCATGAATTGGCGAACTAAAAATACACCCATAATTGCCCAAAGTTCCGGAACAATCAATGATTGGTATTCATTAATCCAACCAAATTTAGAAAACATGATAAATTTTGGAATGATAAGGAGTTGGGAAGGAATCATAATGACGGCCATGAACGTCCAGAAAATAAATTCCCTTCCGATAAATTGCTTTCTTGCGAAAATATATCCGAGTAACCCTGCGAAAAACATTTGTGAAAAGACTGGGATAATTGTGATTACGACAGAGTTAAAAATCCATCTTAAGAAATTATCGTTACGAAATAGGTACGTAAAGTTATTTATTGACACACTATCTGGAATCCAAAATAAGGGATCCATCGCTGCATAGGTCGTTTCTTTAAGGGAACTTAATACCATGATCAAAAATGGCAGAAGAAAGCAAAATCCCAAGAAGTACATGACAAGATATTTTAATATTTTTTTTAACAAGTTCGTTCATCTCCCTTACAATCACGCTCTCCTTTAATAAATACCTTGATCCTTTCCAAAATATTTTTTCTGAATAAGCGAAATGATTAAGATTATCGCAAATAATACATAAGATAAAACGGCTGCATAACTAAAGTTCAAATTCGTGAATCCTAATTGATATAGATAAAATACAATTGTACTTGTCGAGAAGTTTGGTCCCCCGTTCGTTAATAAAAATGCAGAGTCAAAGATCTGGAACGAACCAATTGTTGTAATGATTAACACATAAAAATGAATCGGTTTTAATAATGGGAAAGTAATCATCCAAAAGGATTTTAACGGTGAAGCACCATCGATTTTTGCGGCTTCATACATATCTTTTGGTATGGACTGTAGCCCTGCAAAATAATAGATCATTGTACTTCCAGAGACTTTGAAAATACTCAAACCTGCCAATACAATCAGGGCTTGTGACGAATCAGATAAAAACAATTGGGCATCAACACCCAAAAAGCTAAGCAAGTAGTTAATAAATCCTGATTTCGTTCCTGAAAATAGCCATTCCCAAATACCTGCTACTACAACAAATGATGTAACAACAGGTAGGAAAAAGATCCCTTTAAAAAATTTTGTAAATCGAATTCCTGATTTAATGACGAGCGCTAAAATCAAACCAAGTGCCATTGTCGGAAGTATATAATAGAAGGAAAATAATACAGTGTTCCAAATTGATTTCAAAGCAATCTCATCTTGAAACAATTGCTTCCAGTTTCGTAATCCCACAAACTCAGAAGTACCAATAATTCGATAATTAAGAAACGTTAATATGAAACTATAAATAAATGGAATGACTTGAAAGATTAAAAAATGGATTAAGACTGGAGTCAGTACAATATAGACAAGACCATTTCTTTTCCATTCATCTTTCAACCTTTTCTTTAAAGGAGGCTTGACCTTTTTTACATTTGTTAGAGGTACTTTGTTATGAGTTTCTATAACCTTTTCCAAGCTATCACCTTATTTCTTTTTTTGATTAACAATGCATGATTTAATAAATAGAGAGTTTTATTCACCAAGGAATAAAACTCTCTTAATAAGAAGCATTGGTTTACGGCTTCGCTAATTCAGCTTCAATTTTTTCAGCTGCTGCATCTGCGGCTTCTTTAGGAGTTTTTTCTCCAGCCATCATGGCTTGTATTTCAGCCTGAATAAATGGCATGATTGCACGACCTTTTGGATGAATTACGCCAGGTAATGCGTATTGTGTATATTGCGCTAACTGACTCATATATTCATTTGAATCAAAGATATCCTTTGCCTCTTCTTGTACTGGGATGTATTGGGTTACCGTATTAAAGACACGTTGATTTTCTGCATTTGTAACAGCCTTAACAAATTCCGCTGCTGCGTCAGGGTTGTCACTATTGGATGGTACGACAAACATTCCAGTTGTACCGTATGTTAATTGCTTTTCACCAGTTAATGGTGGTGCAATTGCAAAGTCAAAGTCTCCTTCTTTTTCTAACATTGTAATGCTAATTCCAGATCCAAGTTGTGCCAATATTTTTCCACCGAACCATAATTCATCTTGTGTGGTTGCTGTAATAGAATCCTCTGGAAGATATCCTTTTTGATAGAAATTGTTAATCATCTCGAACGCTTTCAAACTTTCTGAGCTATTGATCAACACTTCATTGTCCTCTGTTACAACATCTCCTCCAGCTTGCCAAATCCATGGATAGATTGTTCCGTTCATGGAACCTCCACCTAAATAATTTAATGCATAGAAATCTTTTTCTTTTGCTTTAGCAGCCCAAGCTTCAAACTCTTCCCATGTTTTTGGGAGATTTGCTGGATCTTCACCTATTGCTTTAACGACGTCTAGATTATAGATGAATGTATACGCTTCTTGTAAAACTGGCAATCCGTACTTCTTACCCTTCCAAGTTGTAGCCGTTAGTGCTGTATCAACGTAACCTTCAAGATCTGATTCGTCTAAATATGGATCCAATTCATGCAACATTCCTACATCTGCATATTGTGGCATTTGGTCAGGAATAGCATAGAAAACATCTGGTCCATTGTTAGCGGCTAGTGCTGTTAGTACTTTTTGATCTCGGTTAGCCCAAGGAATTGTTTCAATATTAACCTTTACATCGGGAAACTCTTCATTGTAATTTGCAGTGATTTCTTTCCACATTTCCTCTTCCTTTGTTGCATCAGCTGTATAAGGATGCACCCAAACAGTTATTTCACCATCAACTTTACCTGAATCTTTCCCTTTATCTGGAGTTGTTGACGAATCATCACTACAAGCCGAAAGAAGTAAACTACCTGAAAGCAATAAAGCCATGAACGAAAAACGTTTCTTTTTCATCTACGAATTACCCCCTATTAAGTTCATTAATAAAATTTTTTTAGCTAAAAACCTTCCAATTTATCGTTGTTTTTCCATCCCCCCTTTTAAACTGCTACCTTTCTTTGACTGAAAATACTCATAATTGGAAGCGGTAACAACGGATATTAAAAAAATATGGAGCTTCTCTTGCTTGATATCTCTTATTCTAGTTTGTTTGGCATATTGTGACAAGTCTATTAAAGGTCTTTAATAGGAAATGAAATTTAATTTAGTTCCTATACAAAACATTATGCTTACACATAGTTCCATCCTTGTGGAAATGGAAATGAAATCGGAAAAATATCCTTTACATCTAAATCACCAATTTTGTTCCCTTTTAAGATTAACTCTTCGATGTCATGATTACTCATGATAACAGAGTATCCTTTAAATGTAAGGCGCTTATTGTTCTTATCTACTGTTGATATTTCTAGCTTTCCTTGCAAATATGGGCCTAGTTGGTTTAACAATACATCCAAATTCATAATCTTCATTGTTCCTGGATATGTTTGTTCTACCTTTTCCAGTAAGGAGTCAAGTTTTTGAACAAGGTCCCTTTCAAAGGTAGGTAGGTTCAATACCAATGAATCTAGTCCATATGTAAATGCTTCTGATAGTAGGGTAAGGATTGCTACTGGATCTCCTCCCCATTCGATCACGCGAGAGTCCACCGAATCTTGGTCATGGTATGGTAACCCGAATACTAAAAAAGCTTTTATTTCATGGTTCTCTTCAGCTACAAGGACCTTATGCTTCATTTTAAAAATACTCGCGAACCCAGCAGCCTTATTAAGCTGAGCCATTTCATAAATTGTTTGTTCATAACGTACTTGTCGATTATGGCTTAGATTTCTCAGTTGAAACCAATCATAAGGACCCAGCTCGCGTACTAAATAAGACTTGTTAGATGCAAGATCCCCTTTCCTAATCTTATATTGATTCATTTTCCCATAGAAAGTACAACCTTGCTTAATATAAATTGGTAAATCACCAGAAATAAATAGAACGGATGCGCCAGACTTATTCACATGTTCAAAAATCATTTCTAAAAGTGTATTAGCTAATCCTTGTCTCCGGTAAGAAGGTTCCGTACAAACAGCACCAATTGAATAAGCCTGTACCTCAGCATCTCCAATATGTAGAACAGATGGAACTAATCCAATAAATGAAACTAGTTGATCATCCATAAAGGCACCATAGGATTGGTTTAATGCAGAAGAGAAAACTTGTGGGAAAGCAACTCCCATTGACACATGCCCTTCTTTACGAAAAACCTTATCCGCTAAATCAATTGCCTGTTGAAAGTCATTTTCTTCTAATAAGCGGTATTCAACCATTTGTCCACCTCATCTCTGAAAATTGTTAAATTGGAATCGTCATATCTCCCAAAAATGAAATCGCTAACATTCAATTCATGTTATAATACAACTAAACTAGCTATGACTTAATTTCTATTTTATTTTATTTTCAATAAGTGACAAGTCTATTAATTGTCTTTAAATAGGTTCAGATCAATTTTTTACATCTTTTGTGAAATGTGGTGATTTATTTGGGTGGCTGGGAGAAATTTAATACCTTTGCGATTTGGATGTTGAAGATAGCTTATATCAATATGCTGTGGATTGGTTTTACGATATTGGGATTAGGAGTGTTTGGTCTGTTCCCTTCGACGGGTGCAATGTTTACCATTACTCAAAAATGGATTCGTAAAGAACCTGCTGAGAAGATCTTTCATACGTTTTGGAATGCCTATAAAAAGGAATTCATTTTACTTAATAAATATGGCTTATTTTTTATTCTCATTGGTTATGTATTAGTTTATGACTTTATGTTTGTACAAAAGAATATAGATAAATTACAATTGCTGTTTCCAGTTCTTTTGTTTTTGGCAATTTCGTATATTGTAACTTTATTGTATTTCTTTCCTGTATACACACAATTTGAAATGAAATTCTTTCAATATATTAAACAATCCTTTTTGATTGCTGCTAGTTCCCTATTAGAAACCATACTTATTTTGACAGCATGTATGCTTGTCGGCGTACTCATTAATCTTATACCAGGGCTGATACCGTTTTTTACAGGAAGTGTAATAGCAATTGTTATTACATGGTGTAGTAACCGCGCCCTTTTCAAAATTAATCAAAAAAAAAAGATAGTCACCTATTAACTATCAAAAAGTCAATCAAGAGTGTCGATATCTTTAGACACTCTTTTTTGTGTGCATGTTATCACTTTCATTCGTTAAGGGACTTAAAGTCCGTTAAAAGTCTTGATTATTCCAATTATTCTTTTAAACTTTAAAGTAGCCTTGAAAGGGTTATCATTATGTGCTCATCTAAGGAGGATATCAAAATGGAATTCAGTCAATTGCATTATTATGTACCTACTCCAAAAGCAAGTGAACCATCTGTAATAAAAAGAGATGTAATAATCTATGGCTCGACACCTGCCGGAATCACATCTGCAATTCAAGCGAAGCGGATGGGTCTTTCTGTTGTCATTGCTGAATTCGGAAAAAATATTGGAGGGATCACTGCTAGTGGTTTAGGTGCTTCCGATATTGGTGCTAAGGAAGCAATTGGAGGTTTATCGAGAGAATTCTTTCAGGAATTAGGAAAGTATTACAACACAAACGAACAATGGACATTTGAACCTAAGGCAGCCAAATATGTATTTGAAAAATGGCTAAATGATTATGAAATTGAAGTAATTTTTAATCAACACGTAAATGAAGTTAAAAAAGTGAATGGTAGGATAACAGAAATTAGTATGGAAGATGGAACAACATATAGAGGCAACTTTTTCATTGATGGTAGTTATGAAGGCGACATAATGGCAAAAGCAGGTGTCACTTACATGGTAGGTAGAGAATCGAACGCCACCTATAAAGAGACCTATAATGGGATTCAATTTGGACATCCCCATCATCAATTTGAAAAATGGATTGATCCATATGTAATTGAGGGAGACCCTTCCAGCGGGGTTTTACCAAGCATTACTGAAATAAATCATGATACTCTTGGCTACCAAGGACAAGGTGATCATCGAATCCAGGCATATAATTTCCGTATTTGCTTAACAAAGAATGCTGAAAATCGTGTTCCTTTTCCAAAACCACCATCCTATAACCGGGACCGTTACAAATTATTATTGCGTTATATCCGTGCTGGAGTATGGGATGCCATGAACCTTCATACCATGTTGCCGAATGGAAAGACCGATTTAAATAACTATGGAGGATTTTCAACAGATCATATAGGGATGAATTATGATTGGCCAGATGGAGATTTCGAAACACGTGAAAGAATCTTCCAAGACCATTTTACATATAATCTTGGATTGCTTTACTTTTTAGCAAATGATGAACAGGTTCCTAAAGCAATTCGGAACGAGGTTTCCCAGTGGGGATTAGCTCGAGACGAATTTGAAGAAACGGGACATTGGCCACATCAGCTATATATTCGGGAAGCAAGAAGAATGATAGCAGACTATGTGATGACAGATCATAATTGTTTAGGTCACATGACAGTGGAAGACTCAATTGGACTAGCATCCTATCAAATGGACTCCCATCATGTGAGGAGATTGATTATTGATGGCCGTGTCTATAATGAAGGCGATGTTGAAATACCGATTTCGCCCTATCCGATTTCATATCGCTCGATTCGTCCAAAAGCTGAAGAATGTACAAATTTACTTGTTCCTGTTTGCTTGTCTAGCTCTCACATTGCCTATGGTTCCATTCGTATGGAGCCCGTGTTTATGATTTTAGGTCAGTCTGCAGGGACCGCGGTTGCTCTAGCCTATAAAAATCAAACAACAGTACAAGACATCTCTTACGACGAGTTGAAAACGGAGTTACTCTCTTACGGACAAGTACTCGAATGGGACGATTCAATTGAAGATGACCCAGTGTTACGAATGAAAGAGACATTCGGAAAGAAATAAAGAGAAGGACTACATTTTGATTGCAAAATGTAGTCCTTTTTATTCTTACTCCAAAACCCTTACTATGATTGTTTGCGTCTTTCCAATATTTATAGCTTACGATTTTTTTTTACAAATAACTTGCAAGATTGATAAGAATTTGGGCTTGCTCCTCTGTTAATTTCTTACCGCTTTGAGCTTCTGCCTGGTTGATAAATGCTTGAATCATTCCAGCCTTTGCGTTTGTGTTTCCACTTTCCTCTGCGTCTTGTGCATTTTCAAGCTTACTTGATAATGCATCAGCAAGTCCGGTATCCTTACCTGCAAACTGACGAGCAAGCTCTACCAGCCCCTCGTACGTCAAAGTAACCTGGAAGGTGAAGGTCGTGTTTGCTTTATTGCCAGCTTTGTCTTCAGCAGTGACGGTTATGTCATGGCTTCCTGGTTCAAACTCGTAGGCTGGCCGCTCTATTAACAGTCCTGTGCACGGGTCTTCTGTCAAACCAGACATGAGGTCTGATGCTTTGCAGCTAATTTCAATAGTTTCTGATACGGAATACTCCGGTTGAGCGACAAATTGAACAACCGGGGCT
This sequence comes from Bacillus sp. JJ1566, assembly GCF_036962685.1. NCBI lineage: Bacteria > Bacillati > Bacillota > Bacilli > Caryophanales > Bacillaceae > Bacillus > Bacillus sp. JJ1566. The sequence continues at coordinate 90,080 of NZ_JBALOP010000055.1, forward strand.
GTCTTGTCGATGCTCACTTCAAGCGTCTGTGGCTCTTCTTTAACACCTGAAAAGTTCGTAGCGTAATAAGTGAGCGTTGTTATGCCTTCCTGAATTATAGGTACTTGAACTGCATTTCCCTTTACCGTTACTTGGTCAACAGCCTGTGCGCCTACAGCTGAATAGGTGATCGAATAGGCATTGTCTGCTGTAATCGAAATAACGGTGTCGCTATTAGTCCAGCCGTTCTCGTTCGGAACTGGATCAAAGCTTGCGAACGTTACAGGAACAACCTTATCCTTAACTTTCACAGTGAAATCGTCATAATACGCTTCCGCTATATTATAACGCGATGTAACAGCTATCAATTTTCCATAGGCCGCATTAGCAGGCGCCTTGCCTCTAAGAACCACCTGTTGCCATTGTGATAAGCGGGATTCGTCTAAATGCGTTTCCAGTGTCGAGATCTCAGCGTTGTTCTTGTCATAGAAGCGAAACATAAAACCTGGCTGACCCGATTCAATGTACAAATTGACTCCTGCTTCGTATTCTTCTCCCGGAATTACAGGAATCTTGTCGCTAATGATGGCTACAGAAGCAGTCCGCAGCGTATCTGTCGTCTTTAAACTATAACTGCCAGTGAAGCTCTTCTCACTGCTAAGCTCATAAGTGTAGCCATTACCAGTAGCAAACATCGGACTCCATCCCGGTATAGCATTCGTACTTCCACTCTCTTCAAAACCGGCGTTATTTATAGGAACCGAAATGTCCGGGAACGGCTCCTTGATCTCCCCGTCCACTTCCATTCGGTAAAGAATGGTGTTTGTCTGTGCATCTGTAAAATAAACGTGGCCGTCTAGACCTAAATCAAAGCGAGATGCATCAGTCAGTGCACGTGACTCCAACGTTTCCGGATCAATCACGGTCAGCTTGTTATTGAAGAGGACATAGAGCAGTCCGTCCTCAGACCATCTGAGAGGATGGTGAGCCCAATGACTGAAATTAAGCTTCGGATAGATTTTCTTGCTTTTTACAACTTGGAATGTATTCGGGTCAAGCGCAAAGATAAACTCATAAGAAGCTCCCCAGATCAATCCGTCAGGCCCTACTGAGAGATCTCCGATAAAGATCGGCTTATCTAAGCCTGGAATGCGAAGCGGAAATTCAGCGACTTTTTCTTCATTTTCCGTATCCCAAACAAAAATCTTCGCTTCAGCTTCAGTTGGCTCTGAGCCAAGACCGCCACGTATAGTCGTAGAGCCAAATAGCTTGCCGTCATGAAACGTTGTGCTTAACACGCTTTGGTTCTCGACAACGTCACGATGCACACGAGTTTCCCCAGTTGAAGGATCATATACTGTTAGAGAACCTCCTAAGGTTCCATAACCAGAAATCGTCGAAATATAGATTTTGTCATTGCCGCCCGTAATGTTTACAAGCCGTTCTTGTTGGTTGCCTAGAACCGCTAGACTTTTCGGATTCGTACTGCTCGGTTCCGCGGATAAATCGTATTCGTATAACGCGCCCTCTGGATATACTCCCAAATACACTTTGTTCCCTACTGTATATACACTGTCAGCCTGCCCAATATTGAACGGCTGAGTCGTATTACTTTCCAGATCGACAAGAGAAGATCTCGCCTGCGATCCTGTTGCTATCAACTGAGTTTCTGAGACCGCACTAAGTTGGTTAACAACTCCTGGCAATCCAGGAACAATAGGTGGGTAGGTATGAACCTGTTTTGTCTCGATATTCATGATTGTTACGCCACCATCATAACGAACGGTTACTAAATTTTTACCGGGCAGCTCAGGCTTGTTCGGAAACTCAACCCAATCCACCCCTCGGAACCCGCTACCGTATGTCATGCCAGTCAATTCTACTTGGTGAGTGGTCAAATCGAATGTTTTCAACTGCTTGTCGGCTAGGAAATACAATTTTCCATCCAATGAATCCGTAGCATGGAGCCCCACTAGATTTTCTAATACAACGTCGAGCCAAGTTTCCGTCTGAGTATCATAGATAAAACCTTCTCCCGGAACCCCGCTGCCGTCCGTATAACGAGCTAGCAAATAACGGTCATCAATGGTGCTTAAGTCATATACCGTTTCTTCTTTTACATTGAGAGAACCCGCAATATTTGTTTTTTCACCGGTTTCAAGATTGACCCTGACAATTTGCTTATGAGCTGTACCTGCATAAATATTTCCACCCTGATAAGCAATTGAACGAACATATTCCTGGTCTAAAGCGCCGATCATCCGGCCATAATCTTTCGTTTGCTTGGTGACAGGATCGTACTGATATACTTTACCTCCTGGATAAGTACCTACGTAAACACGTCCCTGCTCATCCGTTGTAATGCTATTCGGTACGGATTGCCCATCAAATTGGGCTACCAACACTGGTGTTTTCGTTACAGGAGAATAGTTCCATAACTTCGCTCCGCCTCCATCAGCAGCAAGGTATAAAGATCCGTCTGGAGCTATAGTGTGTGCCCATGAGCTTTCCGATGGAGCGATCGGAATGCTGCGGAGCAGCTTGTAATTATCCAGGTCGATGACATTCAAATAGCCTGGTTTTCCTTTCGCAGTGGCATAAAGTACGTTATGCCCGTCTTCCTTACCGACTGTACCGTTAAACACAGCTACCGTATAATTATTAGGATATAGAAGCTCCTCGGGACTACCGTATGTTTTCTGTGAAAGCTTGCTATCTGCTGCTGAAGCTGTTGCTCCACCAAAACCAGCTATAGTGAGAAGTAAGCACATCATGGTTATTAGGGCGCTATGCATACTAATTTTCATTAAAGAGCCTCCTAGATTATAATAGTTAAAGAATTTTCCTTTTATGTATGTCACAGCTGAATTACAAACGCTCACAATAATATTTTTTTAAATTTTCCTCCTTTCAAGAACAAACATTGAACTGGCATATAAGGGGCTAACTACTAGTTACTTCAAACGTGTAGCCTTCCCCTAAGTATTAACCAGTGTTACCTTCCTCGTCACACGCATTACTCCTTTCCCCTTTTGATAGAACTAAAGAATCTATTAAATCTACTTCATTGTATTGATTTCACAAAAGTGAGACAAGTCTGAAAACTGTCTTTAAATGGTCATAATAGAAAACCCGTCTTTGGTATGATATCAAGGTTTTAGACCACCCCTACTTTAGAACTAAAAGTAATATCGTCATTTTAAAGACTAAATTCTTTCATTATCCTTGAGGTGGAATCAGAAAATTTTTAATAGTTTAAAATCCCTTTTTAAGGGAGTATGGAGGTGAGTTTTCAAAAGTTTATATAAGCGATGTCAAAAAAAAGGAGGAATATGCATTGAAAGAAAAATTTAAAATAGTTTCTATCGTATTTCTTGTAACAATACTCGTTTTCTCCACTTTCCCCTACTTCCAGTTATCAGCTTCAGCAGCGGCTGGCAATGAATGGAAAGAACTGATTGTCAAAAATGGTGATTTTGAGACAAAACCAGCATCCGAAACAGAACTTCCATCATGGGTGTATTGGACTGGAGGCTTTAAGACCGGAATGAGCATATCAGAAGATGTTGTATTTGCTGGTAATCAAAGTCTAGCGGTCAATAATAACGGTGTAGTAGGTTTATTCAGCCAAGAAATTGGAATAAAGGAAGGGAATCAATATAAATTAACAGCACAGCTTTATGTCGAAGAATTAACTGGGAAACCTGGGATTTGGCTACGCTGGACAGATGAAAAAGGTACGATTATTTCAAACAACGCACAATATTTTGATGTCCAAGCTTTCAACAAGTGGCAAACGGTAGAAATCCATGCAACGGCTCCTGCAGGAGCAAAAGGACTAAAAGTCTTTATCTATCAATCATCCACATCCAATATGAGAGGATATTATGATGATGTAAAGGTATTTGAAAAAGGATCCAATGTTTTAGATTTCCCTATTGAATACGGTAAAGCTATTAATCATGGTCCTGCTGCTTTGGCTGCTAAATCTCAAGGTGTCGCTATTGGGGATGGAGAACTTTACTATGCAACAAACGGTTCACCAGCAATGTTTTATGCGGCTGATGCTAAAACTGGAAAAAAGATTTTTTCTCAGGAATTGCCAGGTAGTGATGTTGTGTGGGCCATGGTCCTAGGTGCAGATGGAAATGTCTACTTTGCTGGCACCTACAACGGAATTTTATACCGATACGTGGTTGACGAACAACGACTAGAGCAGCTCGGGAAAAATCCATCTGATAATTGGGTTTGGCAGCTCGAGGCTTCAAAGGATGGAAAAATCTACGGGGGAACCTATCCAAATGCGAAGGTATTCGAATATGATATTGAATCTGCACAATTTAAGGATTTAGGAACCTTTTATGAAGGTCAGCAATATGCACGCGGACTTGGAATTACGGAAGAAAGTCTTTATGTCGGAACAGGTACAAGTGCTTATTTAATGAAAATGGATCTGGCATCTGGTGAAAGAACGGAAATTAAATTACCAATTACAGGTGTTTCCACTTCAATTTCGAATATTTGGGAATATGGTAATCTTATTTTTGTTGCCTATGGAACTTCATTGGTGACGATTGACAAGACAACGGGTGAAGAAAAAAATACGATGAATTGGCAGGATGAGAATACATTTGATGGGCTCATTTCATCTCCGTCCCCATATGATGAAAACATACTCTATTTTATTAATAAAAACACGCAACAATTATGGACATATGATATGACAACACATGACACAGAGAAGGTTAAACCAACGGTACAACTACCTGCTACCCCTGCTAAAGCAATACGTTGGATAAAAGATGAGAATGGTAAAGATGTATTAGCAATTATGCATCATCAAATCGAATATTCAATCTATGACCCTACTACAAATTCTGTAAAAGTTAGTTACCCTGATGTTGAAATGCAAGGATTGTTAATGCAAAGCTTAGAAATTGACGAAGACCAAAAGATTTATATGGGTGGGTATCAAGGTTCCTTTGGAGTATTTGATACATCAATTGATAAATACATCCTTCAAGAACGTGATCCTCACCAAATCGAAGGGATTGGATTTTTAAACGGTGATGTTTATCTAGGAACCTATGGCGGTGCCAAAATCTATAAATATGATCCAAACCTCCCTTTTACCTTCTCTGGTGGTAAAAAAGGAGAAAATCCTGAAATGGTAAAAGACATCGAGGAAGACCAAAGCCGACCTTTCACTTTTACATCAGGAGATAATAAACTCTTCATAGGTACCATTTCCGATTATGGAAGGTTAGGTGGCGCACTTACGATATTTGATTCTAAAACCAATGAGTGGAAGACCATTCGTAATATCATTAAAAATCAAAGTATCATTGGATTAGCTTATCAAGATGGGACAGTATTTGGGGGTTCCACTATTGCTGGTGGTCTAGGCATTGATCCAACCGAACCAAAAGCAAAAATGTTTGAATACGATGTTGCAACAGGTACACATGAAGCATTCGATCTCAATGTGGAAGGTTTAGCCAAACCAGAAATGATTGGTGAACTGTCCGCTGGGCCGGATGGAAACATTTGGGGTGTTGCTTGGGGATTGGATGAAACCGGTGTCTATAATACTGTAATTTTTGCCATGAACCCAGATAATCGAGAAATTGTGAAAAGTACACAGCTTTATAAAGGTGTAAACAGAGGAAGCCAATGGCGGCCATTCTTCATTCGTTGGGATAACCAAGGATTCCTTTATACGACAGCTGCTCGTACATTAACAGTTCTCGATCCAGAAACAATGAAAAGTAAGCAATTGATTACAGATAATGTCAATTTGATGGATGTTGATAAGGAAGGCAATATTTATTATTCCTCGGACGAAAACCTGTTTCAATTACCTGTACCGCTTGAAAACGGAACTTTATCTGTCGAGAGTGAGTCATTACTACAAGGTACCGAGCAAAACATTGATTTAGCTGTTACTCTTATCAATGGAAACACGATTGATTTAACCGGAGCTCAAATTGAATGGATCAATTCAAATCCTGATGTCGCTAGTCTTGATAAGGGAAAAATCATTGCAAAAAATGCTGGAACAACTGAAATTTATGCAACGGTCGCGTATAACGGCGGTGAAGTTAGAACGAATACAATTGTGATCACAGTTGGAGTCACAGCCGAGACATTAGCAAAGCAAATAAGTGAACTTGAAAAAGCAGGAACCATTCCACATTCAGTGACACAACAACTAAGCAACCGCTTAGCACAAGCAGAACAGCATTTCAAAAATGGTAAGAAAGATCAAGCCCTAAAACATCTTGGGGATTTCCGTAAGCATCTAGATAACAGCAGCATAGATCGTGAAATCAAACTTACATTACTCAATAATCTAACTGCTATTGAAGAAGCTTTCAAAAAATAATCCATAACAAAAGGTCCTCTGCGTTCGCAGAAGACCTTTTGTTAGTCCTTCTAAAATATCATTTATATAGATTTCCCTTGGTTACCTGGCTTATCAGGTTTCCCCGGTTTATTCGGTTTACCTGGTTTACCTGGTTTATCTGGTTTATCTGGTTTGTCTGGTTTGTCTGGTTTACCTGGTTTACCTGGTTTATCTGGCTTACCTGGTTTGTCTGGTTTACCTGGTTTGTCTGGTTTTCCTGCTTCATTCGACCAGGCGATAGTATAAGTTAAGGTTGATTTACCATCTGTGCCTGTAACTTTTATTTCTGTTTTATCGCTTAATTGTACAATTTCAATAGTGGCACCAGCTTGAGTAGCATCTGCTATGATATCCTCAGTTTGAAGACCAGATAGCGTGTAGTTTAAAGCTCCAGGCTGAAAACCTTCAAGCTCCTCCCCATCAATCGTAATTGATTTTAAGGTTGCATCTGTTTCAGGTACAGCAATTTTATGAAGTTCACTGCCTAATGCATAATAGATGCTTCCATCAACTCCTACGGTCATACTGTTCATGAAATCCTCAACAAGTACTTTATAATCTAGCGTTTCAGGGTCAATCACAATTAGACTGCGGGATAAAGTTGTATATAGCATACCATCCGGACCCCATGCAAGTTGGTAAGGAAACCATTTACTACTATTATATAAGCTTGGGCGAATCACTTTGCTATCTACTACTTCATAGGTTTCTGGATCCATTTTAAAAATAGTTCCTTCGACGGCACCCCATAGGTATCCATCAGGCCCAATTGATAAATCACCAATCATACGAGGAGTAGCATCAATTCCTGGAATCTCAGGAGTAAATTCTGTGATTTTCTCACCTTTTTCTACATCCCAAACAAAAATTTTAGCTTCTTCTGCTATCGGGTTAATTCCTAATCCACCCCATACGGATGTACCACCAAATAATTTACCATCATGATATGCTAAACTAATTATACTTTGGTCTTGAACAACATTTCGTTGTTGGTACCATTCACCTGTATCCCCATCATAGATTGCTAAAACCCCACCTAACACACCATAATCCGGAACAGTTCCAACAAATAATTTGTTATCACCTGATGTAATCGCAAAAGGACGGTCCTGCTCATCTTGGATATCATATTCAAGCTGCGGATTCGTATTTAAGTCCACTGGATGACTTGGGTCAAAACTGTACATGATGGCTCCCACATATGTTCCAAAATACACTGTGTCATTTAAGAATCCGATCCCTTCAGGTTGGGCAAAGGATGAAATATTAACTTCAATTTCATCCGTGAACGGATTATAGACACTCATTCCACGCTGATAGCCGCCCATGTATAGCTTTCCATCTGGACCAGTTTCAAGTGATTGGATGGCAACAGCAGTTGCTGCAAGGTCTAAAGCGACGAAATTCAGTTCATTCGTTTCAGGATTGTATAACATATACTCTCCATATTGTGTAACCATCGCTAATACTGTTTCGCTAGTAGATAACGTAATCCAAGCCATGTCCTTTACGCGCGGAGTATCTGGAAGAATTGGAATGCCTTCAATTAACGTTTCTACGTTTGTATTAAGGTCATACTTGTATAATTGTGTTCCATTTTTATAATAAATCATGTTTGGTTGAGTAGGGTCTGGTTCGGAAACCATATTACTAAATTGGAATGAACCTTCAACTACCAGCGTATCCGGATCAACCACAATCATATTAATAGTCGAAACAGCAACTAGTAGTTTACCATTTACAACCCAAAAATCTTGGATCATTCCATTCTCTCCAGAATGTCCTTCTATGATAAGCTCCTCTTTTTCACCAGTATGTCTATTAATCTTATACAAATGCTTCGTTGTTCCAATTCCAACGTAAATATAATCCCCATCCACTGCTAGGCCACGTGCATAATCCTGGTCTGTAACACTACCAAAATCTTTGAATTTTCCTGTATTGATATCATATTCAAATACACCCGAACCTGGGTATGTTGCACCATAAATTTTACCATCCTCTGTCGCTTCTATATCCCACACCCAAGCGGAAGAAGGGTTCGCACCAAGGTCTTGAACTTCCTTTAATTCCGGTACATACCGGTATAATTTGCCGTCTGAAGTGCCAGCGAAGTAAACATTTTTATCAGGACCAATTGTAATGGCCCACACAGCTTCTGTATTTTCAATCACTTTGGAAAATTTAAGCTCGCCTGTTTCAGCATCTAATACTGAAAAGGTTCCAGGTGCACCATTTGAATGATAATATACCTCATTTTCACCTAAACTATTTTCCTGAATCGCTCCTGCTTGTCCTAATTGAACATGAACCATCTCCCCTAGATTAATAGGATCTGCATATTCACGATCAAATTGAGAATCATCCGTTACTTTTTCAAATGTAACATCGTCAAAATAGACCTCTGTAAAGCTAATGCTACCAGAATAAAATGAAAGTCTTGCATATGCAGCATTCTCTGGAGCTACACTAAATACTTTTAAATCAGTCCATTGATTTTTTGGCAGATTGCCATTTAGTTCCCTATGTTGGGTAATGCTATTATTGTTTGCATCAAAATAACGGATTTCAGATACAACGTTATGTGTCTGACTTACAACATTTGAATAGACCGTTAATAAATAAGATGCCCCCGCTTCAACTGCTATCTTGTCACTCAGAATGCTCACTCCTGCTTTGTCAGAAGTATCAAGTAAATGTACGCTTTGTGCTCCCGAATGAGCTCTATCTGTACTTACTTGAATACCTGGTCCATCAAATTCTGATGCCCACCCCGGAATGTTTCCACCCACAACTGCTTCTTCAAAGCCAGGATTCACCACTTCAGCATGAATATCGTCAACTGGAGGCTCTCCAGTAGAGATTCCTTCTAGCGCCACATCATCAAAATAAGCTTCTGTAATCGAAGGATGCCCAGAGTTGAAGCGAAGTTCAACCTGCGTCGCGCCTTCTGGAACTTCGAAAGGAACTTGAATTTCAGTCCACTTATCTGTTCCTAGAACTGCCGTACCAAAGTTAATAAAAGTTGCGTTGCCTACCTTCTGTCCTTCATCGTTAAAAAAATGAACTTCATAGCCTATATTATGAGATTGCCTAACAACATTCACATATGCTTTTGCAATATAAGACTCTCCTGTCGTAACGGAAATTTTTTCACTGGTTACTTGCAAATTCCCACCCGGATTATTGCTATTTTCATCTTTAAAATATAAACTTTTATTTCCAGTACGGGCTTTCTCCCCACTAAATGCGATACTCGTAGACGGATTATTCGTTACACGACTCCATCCAGGATATACAACTTCTTCTTCAAAGGATGCGTTTGATGGTAACGTTTCTGTAGAATCAGAATCTTTCACAATTTTTACATCATCAAAGTAAGCTTCTGTATTAGAAGGATGTCCTGAATTAAAACGAAGTTCAACCTGCGTGGCACCCTCAGGAACTGTGAAAGGCACCTTGATTTCGGTCCACTGGTTCGTTCCTAGAACAGCTGATTGAAAATTAAGGAAGGTTGCATTTCCTACCTTTTGATTTTCAGCATTAAAATAATGGACCTCATAACCGATACTATGTGATTGGCTGACAACATTTACAAATGCCTTGGCAGTATATGCCTCACCTGAAGTAACAGCTACCTTCTCACTTTTCACTTGTAAATTTCCACCTGGATTATTCGTGTTTGAATCTTTAAAATACAAGCTTTTTGTACCAGTATTTGCTCGATCATCACTAACAGCGATACTCGTTAAAGGATTATTCGTAACAAGACTCCATCCAGGAATCACAACTTCTTCAAATCCTCCATTAAATACTTCACCAGGTAGCGTTCCAGCGGATACCTTTAGCTTACTAGTAGAAGTAAAAGGAGCAATTAATCCAAATAATAGGGTAAAGCAAAATGTGAGCATTACCGTTTTTTTCAACTTTCTACTAAACAAATAACATACCTCCCTTAAATATGTATAAGCGAAACGTTGTTAACCCTCCTTTCGCAAACAACAGGAAGCGTTTACATAAGTTTTTTGTAAGACTTACTCTTATCTCTCAAAAACTTACTTTCTCCCAAACCTTCCTTTATAATGATTCTACTTAACTATATTCCTCATACATATAGGCCGTTTTAACCATACTCTGTCACAAAAGGGACTTTAAGTCTCCATTGGATGGAAATGGTGGTTCAATAAATTCAATTAGTAAAACAAGTTCAAAAATCGTATAGATTTGATTGTTGTATGTTGTCTCTACTCTACAAAAAAAGTCCTCTGCGTTGGACAGAAGACTTTTAATTGCATATTGTATAAAGTTTGCTATTTCCTTAACGTGACGGTTTGGGTGGTTGGCACACATCACATTTTCGTTGGTTATTGTTTTTAAATTTCGTAAATGTTTTTTCAAAATTACTACCGCATGCACATTTAAATAATAACTTTTGGGAAAAACCATGATATTCCGTCGTAAGTAAGCTACTATCTGAATTTTTCTCAACAAATTCTTTAATTTTATCAATAGTCCATCGTTTATTCATTCTCCGACACCTCAATACTAAATCGTTAAATTGTCATTGTATTATTTTTATTTTAGGCAAAAGATTTAACTTTAGTCCTTGTTAAACCAAAGTTCGTCTTTGTTATCAACATCACCATTATAATTGATCAAAATTTCGTCCCCTGCTTTTATATCTGTGTAAGCATAGAAGTCGAATGTGTGATTGTCAAAATTTATTTCATATATGGCATTGGGTTCATAAGAATGATTAAATAACATTCCATAGCCGAGAAGGATCGCAGTATGGTTAATCCCATACTCGAAAGCATAGTCAGCTAGTAAGGTTTTCTCAATGTGTTGATGTTGGTTATTCGGATAAGAAATCACAGGCGCTTCATGGATAAGCTGCCCTTTTTTGATATCTGATGTAGCAAATACTCCTCTATTGAATTCGCCATCACTTAATGTAGATGTTTTTATCTCAATCATGTTGTTTTACCTACCAAACTTTTAAGATTTTCTTTCTAACTGTAACACTAATCCACTAAAATAAAAACCTTAAAACAAAAAAGGATAGTAAACACCCTTTTTAGGAGACCATCCTCTTTGCCTCGAACAGTAACTTTATTCAATAATAATGGTTTGTTCTTTAGTCATTCCATTTGCTTCAACCTTTAGATTAATTTCTCCAGGTTTTTGGGCTTTTAGCTCTCCTGTTTCATAATTGAACAGCGCAGCATATTTACCAGACGTTTCTGCGCGATTAAGCTCTGCTCCACTGCCTATAAATACGGTTTCACTTCCATCCCATTGAACAGTTGCAGGGTAGCGAAGTGGGAAGCTTAGATTGTCTTTTTGATGTCCGGTTGCATTGATTTTTACTGATTCTCCTACTTTTACCCTTGCTGGTGACTGGAGGGTGATGTCCAACAATAATGGATTTACCTCTGCATGGATCCAGTCTGTACCAGAAACAGCACTTTGCCCGTCTGATTGTTCAGATCCTTTAGCCTGAGTAGGTACGGGTGTTGGATCTATACCAAACATGGTCCATTCGTAAAAGCCACCCGCATCACTTGAGCCATAAGGTGCTTTTCCTGAAGGACCGACAACCATATACGGAACGCCTTCAACACGTTCAACACTTACAGTATGAGCATGTCCGCCAACAAAGAGAGCTCCCTTTCCTCCAGACGATTGACGGAATTCTGTTAAAAATTGTTCTAGAAGATTAGATTCTTTTCGGTCACTAAGTTGACTATTTTTCGTTGGTAGCGGGTCCCGAGTCGGATGATGTGCCATTACAACTACGTTTTTCACATTTGGATCTACTGCAGCTTCAGTTAATGCTTTTTTAAGATCAAGCAGCTGTTGGAAATCGCTTGTCCGGAAACTACCACTAGATGAATCCAGTAAAATAAATCTTGTCCCTTTGTGATCAAACGTATAACGATTATTTTCATAGACTTCTAGGAAGTTATCCAATGTACCTGGCCCCATAATTTCATGGTTTCCAGGAATATAATAGATGGGTAGTTTATCCCCAACTTCCTCCTGCAAAATTTGCTCCGCGAGATCAAAATCTTCCTTCCACGCTGTATCAACCAGGTCCCCGTTAATAACTAAGAAGTCTGGGTTTGCAGCTACAATTTGCCTTAGTGATTCTCTTGCCATTTGTACTTGAGAACTATTTGGTGACTTAGCAACAAACTGACTATCTGCAAGTACCGCAAACGTCCAACGACCTTTCTCAATTTCTCCATTTTGAATAATGAGTGGATCTATGTTTTTCGTTTGTTCAGGAACATCGATTGAGGGTGGCACTTTAACAATCACATCATCAAATACTAGTTGACCAGTGTATTGATCGTTTTTGTTTGTTTCAACAGGATAGATTCTCCAAAGCTTCACTGGATATCGTACTCCTTCAGGCACCGTTGCTTCGACATACTTCCATCCAGTCCAATTCACTTGGTCAGCAAGTGTTAATGTATATCTTGTATTTCCTGCATCTTCTATGACTGTACGAAGCCAAGCCCCGTTTCCATCACCTTTTACCCATAGGCCAATTTTCTGAACGTCACCGGGTAGCTCAATCGTTGGTGATGCTTGTAAATAAGCAGCACGAGTAGCCGTTGTTGTTGAAAAATCATATGCAAGCTCTATCCCTTTTCCGTCCCTACCCTCTACATGGCTCATGCTTGCACCAACATCATTTGGGTATTTTGTAAATGACCAACCACTTATATCTTCAAAATCATCGACATTCTTTGTAGCAAGTCCAATTGTAACTGGAAGATATGCTACCTCATCTTGTACGGTGATGGAGATTAACGCAGATGCTCCATTCTTTTTAGGAACTACGGTAAAGCTCCCATCGACATTTTCCATTATTGAAATAATCGTATCATCATAGTCTAAGCTCACATCCCTAGCTTCAATTGGTGCACTGTACCCATCTTTGTCATAGCCGTTAACAGAAAAACTTGCTTGTTTTCCTATTTCAAGACTAAGACGTGCATCCGATGCTTCAATTCTATCTAATTCACCAAGAACAGCAATCTCCATCGAGCCTTTTGCTGACTTCACTTGAGCTTGTGCAATTGCATTTCCAGACTTTTTAGCTCGAAATACTCCATCTTCCTCAAATCCGCCAACATCCGCTGGTAGTGCCTTCCATGAGATATCACCAACTGAAACTGGAGAATAATTTTCATCGTGACCTAGACCAATAAATGTTCGAGTTAAACCTGGAAATACACGTTTACTCTTGTCAGAATCAAATGCCGTTTCAACTGCAAAGCTCTTCAATTCTCCACTTCCAGCCTTTGCAAAAATACCAATTCCATTTGGTACGGAGCGTTCAGTTCCATCTGAAGGCTGATTCACAACTTTTACCTTTTCCGTACCAGGTGTACGAGCAACCATTGTAGTTGAGCCTCCACCATCAAGGTTTAATGCATAATGCACACCATATTCCTTCATCAATTCAGCTAATTCTTTAAACGTCATGCCGCGACTATCTGTTTGACGTCCATCAACAGCAGCTAAAATCATTGTTTTTCGATCCTCTGAAAATCCTACAGCTGTCCGGGGAGCCGATGTTGCATCGTCTAGGTTTGACATGATTTCTCCATTTTCTACAAGTTTAATATTACCTCCAACAGCAAACGAAACATCGATTTCAGACTTAGGAGCATATTCCACACTAACTTCATCGCCAACAGATAAAGTCCTTAATATTTCTGCGCCCTTTTCTCGTCCAACTAATACAAAAGTATTTTCAGGAATTTCGCCACTACCTGCTCCGGCTGATACAGCAGTAACCTTTCCATTCACTACCATTGCCTCATACACAGGACTTCCAGCTTGCGATCTTTCAGCACTTCCCCATACAGATGTGTATAATCCAATACCATCCTTGGATATTCCGTATTGATTAAGGGCATCAAGTGTTATTTCTTTATTGGAAAACTTTACTTTTCCATCTAACAGAATAGTAGAAATATGACCAAGCCCATTTTTGTCTACACTTGCAGTCAGTGTGTGGCTACCTTGTGGGCCTTTAACAATTTCACCTTCACTCACAACAGCACCAAGTGGAGCTTTTGTATTATTAATATCAAAGAAATCACCATTTACGCCTGCGATTGCACCTGCTTCCTTCGCCATGTCAGATAATGGCTTGGCTGACGAAACTCTACCAGGAAATAGTAGGTCTGTTGAAATATTGTCATTTCCAAGTTGGATGGTCATGACTTCTCCGTTTAACCATCCTCGCGCATCAAATCTTTCAAAACTAGTAAGTTCAATACCAGGACCAATTGGTGTATTCGTTTCATTTGAAACGAGTGTTTTTCCCGCTGGGCCAACAAAAATGACGGGTTCTGTTCTGTCAGAAGAGGTTGAACGAGCTTGAGCTACATCTGATGGTTCATTTTCTGCGTGTACAGTAGGCGCTAATGGTACCGTAATTGCAGAGGCAAGTATAACATTTCTCCACCACTTTACATTCATTTGTGAATCTCCTTTCATATAAAATAAAATTTTATAATATACAAAATATTCTTGAAGTGTATTTTCATTATATCAAGAATCTCTTATTAGAATAACTACAGATTATTTAGCTGTTGTTGATGTACTATTAAGTTTTTACAGGAAAAAAGTAGGGAATTTGTTTACAATAATCGTAGAGAAAAAGAGAAATTCGTCGAAAGATAGGTCAATGGTTTTGGAAGAAATAGAGCTGGATTTTTTTAATGCTAAACTCACCTTTAAAAAACAGTAAAAAAGGCCCGAATCTATTTTTTAAAGATTCAAGCCTTTTATAAGGGACAGAACATGCCCTTCGAACCACTGCAACTATAATAAAAAATAAGCTACTAGGGTTCCTATGATCCCCATCCCGATTGCAAATGGCATATTTTGCAATGTAATTCGATATGGGCTTTGTTGCGTACCCATAGCAGTTAATGTTACAAGCAACCCGTATGTTCCTACAGTGAAGGTGGCAACTGAGCCTGTAATTAAAACGAGGGCAATACTCACTGGATTCATCACGTCTAATAATGGTGTTATGATTCCAGTTAAAATACCCACAGTAGCGATTGGGTGAATACCGAACATACTAAAGAAAACAAAGATAACCTGAATTAAGAACAAGATTAGCAACGGATAATCAGAAATATAGAATAGTGGTTTTTGAAGAACTTCCAAAAACGATGTATCCCCTAGACTAGTAGAAAATAAGGATAGTGAGATAAACAATACAATGAAATTCTGCATTGTGTTCGTCTTTGTTTTCCAATTATTCCAGCCAATTGTCCAAAAACTTCTCCTTCTTTTCATGAGTAATGACCAAATGAAAGCAAACGGGAAAATAATGATTGTTACAGTTAAAATAAAGCTTAAGTGAAACAGGTTTCCAATCGAAATAACTAGTATTAGGAAAAAGACTAGTGCAATGATGAACTGGCTCATTTTTTTCACTAATACTTTTTTATTCATTTTTGGTTGCTTATTGATATTTGCGCGTTCAAATTTGTACTTTTTATAATATAAACGTCCAAAAACAGAGTCTAATATGTAGGCAATAATCGCCATCAATAGAAGCCATGGCAAGAGTGTGACATAATCGACCCCTGTAGCAAATATAGAGACTGCGACCATGATCTCCAGTGGGCTCCATAACAGAGCTAACGAGTAACCCCTTAAGGATGCTGTTGTAATAAATGAATTTCGAATCTCTTTACTAAAAGAAGCCAAGCTACTCTTAAGTACATCTTGTGAAATTGTGGCAGCTGATAAATTTAAAAAAGCCGCTAGTATATGTGTAGTTAGTGAACTCCGTGGATAAAGTTTCCCAAGATCCGAGACGTTCACTTTCATCATAAAATTTAAATTCCGGTCGAATCTTCCACCTCTCACAATGCTATTCATCCAAGGTAACATCGCGAGCAGGGTCAATAACGATAGATTTGAAGTTAATAAACTAGGAATGACATGGAACGACTGGCCAGTAGTGAAGAATAAATATCCCCCTACCACTAGAAATGATCCACCGAGAATTTTAAAAAGTCCTGATGCCAAAGGAAATGACACAATCAGCATGAAAATTGCAAGTACTCCCAGTATGTAATTTATAGTCTCACTATCTATAAAAACATTAATTGTGTGGAGTAAAAATACGAATGAATAAAAAATATAAAGATAGCGGAACAATGGGAATTTCATTTTTTCCTCCTTCAATGATGTAAAGGTCAAACAAACAAAGTATAGCATAGGAGGAAAAAACTACAAGAATAATCCGAAATTGTATATGGGAAAAATAAAAAAGAGACTGTACGGACAGCCTCTGTGAATTAATTATTTAGCTTATATTCTCTATTAATCTACTTAATTAAGTCCCTCACCCAGTCGACAAAAATGTAAGCGTTATCAAAATATAGTTCTATATATCTTCAACAACATCTTCCACCCCATCATTACCACCCATCGTAACTTTCGTTTTTAATCGATGTAATCGAAACATCGATAGGAATCCTAGAATCGGTCCGGGTAAAAGAATTAAAAAAGTATATCTCCAGCCAATAATTGATTCAACAAATGGAACAAGGAAAATCACAATTATGGTCAAAACGTAGCCAATAGCCAACTGAATCGTTAATGTTGATCCGACGTACCGCTGGTCTGAATGCTCTGTTATTAAAGCAGAGAACAGGGCTGAATCTGCAATAATACTTACTCCCCATATCACTCCGAATATGGCAACAATCCATGGTGAACTTCCGAAAAAGAATCCGATGAGAAGTGCTATCGTTCCAGAAATGCATAGAGACCATAAAGTTACTTTTTCCCGGCCAATTCGATCGGCGAACACACCGCCAAACCATGCTCCAAAAAATCCGGAGGCTATCACAACAAATGTTACGATTGAAGCGGATGATGAAAAATCGGTCATCCCACTATTTTTAAAACTCTCTGCTAAAAACAATCCAAACCATGACCACATTGCGTAAAGCTCCCACATATGACCAAAGTACCCGTAGTTTGCAAGCCTTACTTTTTGATTTTTAAAAGCACGTGGAATTGCTTTTGGATCAAAGTCTCCAATAGGTAACGGATATGGTCCAACCTTCACAAAAAGCATTAAAATTCCGGATAAAATCGAACACAAGCCCGTAATTGTTAATACCAGCTCCCAAGAAGAAATCCCAATACCTTTAAACAAATGGGGGCCGGCTGAACCAATCGTAAGCGCGCCAACTACCACTCCCATCGCCATACCACGCCGTTTTTGAAACCATGTGGAAACAAGTTTTAACCCCGGGCCGTATACACCAGCCAAGGCAATTCCTGTGATGAAACGGAATAATAGTGCAACGACCAAACTTTTTGCAAGAATAGCTATTAATATTGTTGAAACTCCCGCAACCATAGCTGCGCAAAAGCATAAAATATGAGGCTGGATCCGATCTGGTAGATTCATAAATGCCGAAACCAAAGAACCCACGATAAACCCGAAATTGACCATGATGGTAATATAGCTAACCTCACTGTTACTCAAGTCCCACAAATCCATTAAAGTTGGTAAAACCGCTGTCATGGAAAACCAGGTTGTCATCGTGCCAAGCATGGCAATTGATAACAAAAGCAATTTATTGGTGTGCTTTTTTCCGTATTCGTCCAAGCGGTTCTTACCCATCCAAAATAGCAGTACACATAACCGCCATTCCCTTTAGGCAAAATTCATCATCTTGTTTTCGTACCTTTGTTTTGGTGACACAAATTCTAGGCTGGCAATGAATTGCAGGTTCATTTTTCACCTCTTTTAAAATCATCATGTACCTCCTCGCAAAATTTCCTATTCAGAGTAGGTCTCCTATTGATTGATTTCTCGAACATTTATTCAATTGAATAGTTGTATTATTACATTATTTGGGAAGGTAGGGATTCATGCATCTAAATTTAAAAAGTAAAGACCATATCCGACAAGACCTGCAACCAATTAATTACAGTCCCTTTTCAAGAAAGGTCACTATTACACCTTCCATATTGTTTCCCTATATTTCATAAAATTGATTATCCGGTATGTTAATCGTCTGGCTTTTGGAAATGGGGTAAAATGAAATCAAATATTTTTCTTCATTAATACTAGCGGAAATCTGTTTTACTTCTTTTCGGTATTAACAAAATCCTTTTCTTTCATAATCACACTATGAGGCAAACTAAAAAAGAAGCCTAATTTCCCTATCACGATGATAGAAAATTAGGCTTCGATCCTAAATGATTAGTTAACCGTAAATTTCACTTATCCTAGCTGTAAAATCCCTCAGCTTACACCCTACATCATCTGCTTCACTTTCATAAAATCTTTCTCTTTCTTTAAAATTTGTCTAATCAATTGATCCACTTCTTCCAACTCTGTGCTTGAGTCTTTCCACCAGTTTCTGCTCCAGATGCGGTGGATGGTCCAGCCTTTGTTTTCGAGGAATTTTTGTCGATAGACATCTCTTTCCTTGGCAGACGGAGAACTATGGTACATGGCACCATCACATTCGATTCCAAGTATATACCTGGATTCATTTTCTGGATGTACTACGGCCAAGTCAATTCGATAATTGGACATACCCACTTGGGTGTCTACTTTATACCCCATATCCGTTAACAGTTCGTACACTTGTGTTTCAAAAGGTGAGTCAAAATGAAGCGCCTTTTCCTGTCTGGAAGTGTTCATCTCTTCGTTTAGCTCAGATAGTACCGCTCCGATTCTCTCTTTTTGGAGATTTGAAACAGCTTGGGCATATTCTAAATAGCTTTTGAAAAACTTCGGTCCCACGTTTTTTGTTTTCGATACGTCCAATTCATTTGGTTCAATACTAGAGACAACATAGATGGCTTCTTTTGAACGAGTAACGGCCACATTCAAACGATTTTCTCCACCCTGTTGCCCAAGCGGACCAAATCGATTGTATACCCTGCCATTTTCAGCTTTCGCATAGCCAACCGAAAAGATGATAATATCCCGCTCGTCCCCTTGCACATTTTCAATATTTTTCACAAAAATTTGTTGATCCAATTCTTTTCCCATGACCTGATGATACATGGTATTGAATTCTTCATCTTCCTCTGCCAGCATATCAATGTAATCGAGTATTTTATCCTGTTGTTTCGCGTTAAATGTAATGATCCCAATCGACCTTGTTGCATCCTTTTGTAGAAGTTCCTTTAATAAATGGACGACTGCCTTCGCCTCAACTTCATTACATTGATTAATCCATCTGCCATCAACTTTACGCCATTGAATAGCAGCTGGCTTCTTTAGATGTTCCACGTTTGGCGCGATTTGGATATTACCATTATAGTAGGCGTGATTTGAAAAATTAATCAATTCCTCGGACTTTGAACGATAATGCCATTGCAGTATTTTACTAGGAAAAACCCGTTTTGCTAAGCTTAGTAGACTTTCTGATACAACGAGGTTATCCTCATCAACATCGTCTTCATCGATTTGGATGCTTCCCTTAAACAAATTACTTGGAGGCAATTGTTTTTCATCCCCGGCAATAACAACTTTAGAAGCTCTGTAGACAGATGGAATCCCATTTTCAACCGTTAACTGGGAGGCTTCATCAAAAATGACAAGATCAAATATATTCTTTCCTAATGGAAATATTGCCGATGCCGTTTCGGGTGAGACAAGCCAAACCGGCAATACATCTAATAAACCATCAAGGGCATATTTATTAACAAGCTTACGAACTGGCCAAATTTGTCTTTTCTTCCCCGTTTGGTAAATGATGTCCTTAATCGCTTTTGAATGTTGCACTTTAACATCGCCAAGTGCTTTTATTAAACGATTTTGCAGTACTTTAGCTGAAAGTTCCTTCTTTTCTTCTAAAAGCTCTTTGAACTTTGCTCGCAATCTCTGAAAGCTTTCGGTTCCTATCTTCGTGAGCTCAGGATGTTTTCGTTCGATTTCATCAATCCAGTAAATATAGGTGGATTGCTTTGTATTCTCAACCCACTGTTTGGCCAACTCCGAGTGGGTCTGATTTTTACTTTTATCCGTTAATTCATCAATGAGTGATTTGATAAATGGCATATTATTATCATAGATTCTATCCATATTTCGGAGGTCATCAAAATCCTGAATCACATATTCCTGCTGTTTTTGAAATTCAGATAGCGGAATATCCCCTTTTGAGATTTGATCCTTATACCTTTGTAATTTCTCTTCCTTAAAATAAGAAGATAATTGTTTCATCTCGTTCGTCATGTCATTTGACACATGTGAAAGCTCATAGAGAATTCGTAAGCTCTCCCTTAGCTTTGGCCACTCAGTCGAAGACAAGCCTTTAAATTTATCGCCTTCGATTAATTCTTCAACAATCGTTTTTCCTGTAAATGAGGTCCACCACCACAGTCTAAGTTTCTGGAGCGTTCTTTTCTCCTGAGGATTTAGGTCATCATAGATTTTCTCGAGCTTTCCACCAACCTCCCAGCTATACGCTGGTGTAATCTCATCTTGTTCAAAATGCTCGAGAAATGTAATACTTTTTTCAGCCTTTTCTATGACCTTCATAAGAATCTCAACAATCGTTAAGCGGTCTTTTATTTCTAGCATTGCAAAGGATTTGCGGTCTTTTAATGGATAATTATCCTGTCCAAATCGACTGAAATAATTCCCATATGAAAAAATAGTTGTTAACACATCATCTAAATTACTTTTGTTTAAATCATTAATAATAGCTGTCAAATTTAGAATAACTTCCTGTTGTTTGACCGGTTTTCCGAGACCATACAGGTCGTAAGCTCGATATCCATGAGGCTGTGTTTCATACAATCCCTTGGCTATCGCGTTCAGTTCATCTTCACATTTTTCAATTTTCTGTGATAACTGTTCGTATTCTAATTCCAAATCCTGTGCATACTCATCTTTTACAAGACGATTATGAAGCTTGCGATATAATCCTGTCCGGTCCGTTTTTTCATCATGTAATAGACTTACACTTGCAGAAAGTCCAAGGCTATCAAGTCTTTGATAAACAACATCTAATGCTGCCCGCTTTTGGCAGACTAATAAAATCTTCTTTTTATCTGCAATCGCATTGGCAATAATGTTCACAATAACCTGTGATTTACCGGTTCCTGGTGGCCCATGAACAACCATGCCTTCTGTATGTTCGATGGAATTGATGATTTCTTCTTGTGAAGCGTCTGTGTCAAGCACGAAGAACTTTTCTTTTTCTCTTTTAGGAGGTACTTCAGTAATGCTTTCACCAGCTTCAAGATTATCGGCCGCTGAGGTTGTAACCTCCTCACCAACATTCATTAATTCCCCGGCCAAGCCGAAATCGGATATACCCTCTTCCATTTGCTGTAGAAAGTCTTCATAATCTTTTAAAATTGCAGAGTTCCCCTGAGGAAAATGCCCCAGAATTGCGTAATTATCTAATTGAAACTCTCCTTTTTTAAAATGGGGTATGAGGTCAGTCGTTAGATTTTTAAAAGGCTCCAGTTCCGGGGAATTCGACCAATTGATATTGAGATTGTATTTTTTCAACCATGTTAACCAACCTAAAAAATCCATTTCCGTCGATTGTCCAACAGCTTCATCATACATCTCATCGGGCACATAAAGATTACTCATTTTTTGCATCGCTAAGAAGAGTGGACGATTTAACATCGGCTCTGAATCTTCCATTGGTTGAAGTACCCATTTAGTACCGAGTTCCTTAATTCTATCTAATTTGACATGGTGTAGAAACAGAGGGGCTCGTATGTACGTTCCATCTAACATGGCACCACTTATGAACGGATAGCCAATATATAAATCATACAATCCGGTCTCGTCTTCAATCGATTTTAAATTACGATAAAGGGTTGTTAATTTTCCTGACAAATTCAGAGATTCTTCGTTTCTCACGTTCTGCTTCACTAGTTCCGTTTTACTATTGTTTTTGATAATCGCATCCAAGATATCCTGAGGATTTTTATTGATTTTCGTTACTTCACACAAGTCAAAATTCCATTTGTTGTATACCTTCAGCATTCGAATAGATCGGTTACGTCGACTAATGTCATTTAACCGATCCTTTAAAACCGTTAATTTTTCTTTCAATTTAGATCACCTTATTTTTCAGTTCGTTCATATCCATATTTTCAGTATATACTTCTTTGTGCATGAATATATCAAAAGATGGGATATTGTGGGTGGTATGTTACCATAAAACATAGAAAAAAGAGCACTTCTTCATCTTAAAGAAAAGCACCCTTACTATACTGAGATCATGATTTTTTAGATTTGTTTTTGATTATACTACGATCGCTAATAATTACGATTAATAATTCAACTGTGATTGGCAAGAATGAAATTCGACACTTGAAGGTGAAATTTTTAATAAAAGAATATCTATTTCGGCAATATAGCCTATTAAGTATAGGAATACCATCGCTCCAATTGAAACTATTAATGAAATCTTATGCAAGGAGGTCAAACTACTCATTATTACACTAATTTTAATCAATAAAAGTCTAATCCCAGAAGCATATTGAAATTCAGTACGACTCGATATTCCCAAAACATAAATCAATCCAAAGCAACCTGTTATAACTCCAAT
The DNA here is from genome assembly GCF_036962685.1 of Bacillus sp. JJ1566. Taxonomy (NCBI): domain Bacteria; kingdom Bacillati; phylum Bacillota; class Bacilli; order Caryophanales; family Bacillaceae; genus Bacillus; species Bacillus sp. JJ1566. The sequence continues at coordinate 113,075 of NZ_JBALOP010000055.1, forward strand.
ATATAATAAATATTTTTCTATTTTTTTAAAAAAGTTTATTTTTTTTCTCCCTAAAACTTATAATAAACTATTCAACAAAAGGCGGAATTTATCCTTGTTATTTTTCCTCTTGATTCTTTTTCCACAACTATCTAGTTCCTGATGATTCAACAAAAATGAATGTCCTAGTTCAACAGGTTATGTTAAAATGAACTGTAATAAATTGGGGGGATAAATGTGGATTACCTATCTGTTATATCTTTTCTAGGGGCAGCAATAGTTCTCACTCTAATGTCAGGACCAGATAACTTGTTCACTCTAGCACAGAGTATAGCAAAGGGCAAAAATGCCGGTTTCTTTACTACACTTGGTCTTTGTACAGGATTATTAGTACATATTACAACTGCGACTATTGGTATTTCAGCCGTGATTTACAATTCCGCTTTTGCATTCACAGTCGTAAAATATGCAGGAGCAGCATACTTGTTATGGTTAGCATATAAGTCTTTCAGAGAGAAGGCTTCGCATTTTAACATTAGCAGCGAAAACAATTTAGACTACATTTCTTTATACAAAAAAGGTGTCATTATGAACCTATTAAACCCAAAAGTTTCTTTATTTTTCCTAGCATTCTTTCCACAGTTTATTAACTACGGGAGTGGACATGTTTCCTTTCAAATGTTTGTTTTAGGTATCATATTTTTAGTCCAAACCTTAGTCATTTTTTCTTTAATAAGCATCTTTGCTGGAAAAGTAGGTTATTTCCTACGTAAAAATCCGACATTATCTAAAAAAATAAACTATATTCAAGGATCCTTGTTCACTCTTATCGGCCTAAAAATTGCCTTTAGTCAATAATGAGAAGCAAAACATGCACCTTTCATTATGTAAAAATAAACCCTGTCCTAAAATTGGACAGGGTTTACATATTAGGAACATTTCACCGAACTTAAGCATAAGAGTACGGTTTAATTACAAAAGTTATTGATACTTAGTTATTATGAGCAATCTGAATTAGATTGCCACACGTATCATCGAAGACAGCAATTGTGACTGGACCTGCATTTGTCGGCTCCATCGTAAATTTTACTCCAAGATTCTTTAATCGTTCATACTCTTTGTGTACATCTGAAACTCCAAACATGGTTGCCGGAATGCCATCAGCAAATATCTTCTTTTGATACTCTTTGGCAGCTGAATGGACATTGGGTTCAAGTAAAAGCTCAGTACCTTCTGGAACCTCTGGAGAAACAAGGGTTATCCATCTATGTTCTCCCATGGGAACGTCATGCTTAATTTCAAAGCCTAGGATTTCAGAATAAAACTCCAATGCCTTGTCTTGATCTTCTACAAATAAGCTGGTCACAATGATTTTCATACTGTTTTTTCCTCCACGATAAATTATGTAAAACAACTTACCATATCATAACACTTTTATCGGTGATTTTAGAAATCGAGCATTCCTAATTAAATTTCATAAAACCTTGCCCATAATCAAATATGGAGAATCATTATGACTTGGAAGAAAGAAATCCTTCACTACCACCCATCCCAATTGTTGATACAGATTACGTGCCGATACATTATTTACTTGAGTTGTTAGTACAGAGGTTTTATTTGTTACTTCTTTAAGTAATTCATGAACAAGCAATTTTCCAAAACCTTGGTTTCTATATTTTGGATGAACAGCTAATTCAACAAACTCAAAACAATCGTCAAGCCATTTTTTATACTCTATTGGATTAAGCTGTTTTGCAAGTAACTCGTGATAAAATTGTCCTGATTGTGATGTATATCCATAAGAAAATCCTAGAATTTCCTCTTCATCTGACTTCATTATATATCCAGAAAACCCGTCATAATTAGAGTGCTTTTTAAATCGTTCCAAAATTGATTGATTCCATACTTCCCTGTAAAGACAATCAATAGATTCTAGTATGTTTTCATCTTTGTCTATTTTTACAACTCTTACCACCTTATTCCCCCCATTTGTTTTTTTCAAACGATTACCTATCATTTGCAGTCCTTCGACGTACAATAAGAATAGAAATAGAATAAGAAATTATTAAAATCACTCCTATTAGGAAAGCGACAAAGAAGCCAAGCATACCTTGTATACCGACCCAACCAATCGTAAATGAAAGAAAAACTAAAACATAACAAAAACCAGCTAGAATGATAGCAACGGGAACGTTATAAGGAAACAAACGTTTCCAGCCTAGTGCTAAAAAAATGGAAAGAATCAGTATAGCAAACGAGATAATAATATGCAGTGACCCCCACCGGAATCCCGCTCTAGATTGTGCATCTTCACCAATGGCAGGTGTATTGTTTAGATCATATAGTGTAATCCATGCAGTAATAACCGCAGTCAATATTACAAGTATGAAAATAGTCCAGTTTATAGCTTTCAGGTAATCTTTATTTTGCATTTAATCCCCCCTAAATTAACTTATTTTGCTTACCAGAAAAAAGTATAGTAGTTTCTTTTGAAACATTACTCCATTTCACAAAAGTACCGATACTTCCCAAATTATCCAAATCGCTAAAAGTAACAGATTCGTTTACTTATAACTTCAACAAAAAGGGGACTTCTCCTTTTTTAGGATAACGATTAAATTAGAAACTAATTTAAAAGCTAGCTTCCGCTTGAGAATGTCATCTTTTGCAAGATATGATTATGACATTGAGGTCAGGCCTTTAAAGCACCCCAAACGACAAAAAGATGAGGTATTTTCCCCTCATCTTTTACGTCTCTATATCATGTCAATATCCGGTGATCAATAAGTAGCTTCTCTTGTTTCGTAATCGACCCGATGTTCACCCTTTTAATAATGGGCCTTACTCGAATGACATCTTGAAGCCTTGAAACCAGCTGGTCGCTAAGCTCATTCTCAGATTCTATGATGATCTCTAATTGATCTTGATTCTCTATCTTTGATACAATCGCTTGAAATCTATTTATTCCTTCACTTTCTAAAACAGCAGCAAGTTGCTTTTCTCTAACGAACATTCCTTTTACTTTGACACCGTCACTTACTCGACCAAGCACACCCGCAATTCGCTTACCTTCGTATCCTTCAATCCACCTAGATAGGTCACCAGTTCCAAAGCGGATAAGGGGATAACTTTTATCAAATAACGTAATAACTACTTCTCCTTCGCCATTTTCGACCTCTTCTCCTGTTAAAGGATCACATATTTGAACAAATGCAGAATTTGTTACCTTTAAACCAGGCCCTTGCTTGTCCTCGAAAGCAACACATCCGCAATCTGCCGTGCCGTAGCCTTCAAAAACCTGTATTCCTTGTTCCTCGCATCTTTTACGCAATTCCTTTGTCGTCATTTCTGCTGTAAAAAATACTTTCTGAATAGCTATTTCCTTCCCAACTGTCCATCCTTTTTCATCTGCTGCATCTAGTAAAATCGCAAAAAAGCTAGGAGTTCCTACATAGCCTGTTACTCGTAAATCTCTAATCACTTGTAATTGCAGTTCCCTATTTCCAGTTCCCGCCGGAATCACTGTTGCACCAAGCTTCCGGAGGGCAGCATCAAACATAAATCCAGCTGGAGATAAATGATAGGAAAACGTATTTTGTACGATATCATTTTCTTTAAATCCCGCGGCTAGAAGCGCTTCAGAAAATCTCCAAAAATCCTCTTCTGTTGATTGAGGATCATAAATAGGACCTGGCGACATAAATATTCGTACCATGTCAGTGGCTGGGACTGTCGTAAGGCCCGCAAATGGTGTCAAATTACTTTGTAAATCCGGTAATCTCTCCTTTTTCAAAACAGGTATTTTAACAAGGTCATCTTCTGTTAGAATTTCTTGTGGTGAGAGTCCTGCGATATCCATTAACCGCCTAAAGCCTTCTGCGTGTTCATATGCATATGACACAGTTTCTTGAATCGATGCCACCTATAGCCACCTCTTTCTTCTTTTGTAGGATTTAATATCTTTATAGGTTTTCGTTCCTTCACTACTTATCCCTAAGTAAAATTCACGTACATCTTGATTCGAAAGGAGCTTTTCTACATCACCCTCCATCACAATCCGGCCGTTCTCCATGATATAGCCGTAATGGGCAATTGATAACGCAATCTTGGCATTTTGTTCTACAATTAAAATTGTCGTTCCTTCTTCTTCGTTAATTCTTTTGATAATACTAAAGATCTCTTTTACTAAAAGTGGAGCAAGTCCAAGTGAAGGCTCATCTAATAGCAACACACTTGGCTTTGCCATGATTCCTCTCCCAATTGCCAGCATTTGTTGTTCTCCGCCAGACAGATATCCCGCTTGATTGTTTTTAAGCATTTCAAGCTTAGGAAAATAGCGATACACCTTTTGAATATCTTCTTTTATATTTTTTCGATCCTTACGTGTATGTGCTCCAGCGATTAAATTATCTTCTACTGTAAGGTGCTCAAATACACGACGACCTTCCATACATTGAAAGATCCCTTTTTTAACAATTACGTCTGCGCCATTACTATGAATCCGCTCGTCATTTAATTCAATAAAACCATCTGTTACTTCTCCATTTTCACTTTTAAGAAGACCTGAAATGGCTTTTAATGTTGTTGTTTTTCCCGCACCATTACTGCCAAGCAAAGCAACAATTTTTCCTTTTGGTACAACCATTGATAGACCCTTTAATACTAAAATGACGCGATCATACACAACCTCAACATTGTTTAATGTCAGCATCTAATCCTCCTTTCATCGAAAAGCGCTGCGATATATTTTTTCAAAAAGGAAGGTGTAAACCACCTCCCTTTTCACTCAATAACCAATATAATCAGTAAATACTTCCCATTTTCCATTTTTCACTTCGGCTAACCGAATTTGATTTGTTCCAGCATGATTATCAGCTGAAAACGAAATTGGTGCTGCTAAACCACCGAATTCAAGGTTCGAGATTTTTTCTAAGCCTTTGCGGATTCCTTCACCAGTTGTTGGATCATCCGCTAATCTCACTCCTTCTACCATAATAGAGGCAGCAACCCAGCCTTGAATGAATTTTTGGTTTTTATCCTCTAACTTTTCACCTTTACTTTCTAAAAATTCCTTGATAACATCCATACCTGGTAGGTCTTCATAAGGGAATGCATGTGTAACAACTCCGATAAATCCTTCTGCGGCATCTCCAGCTAATGGAATTAATCCTTCACCCGTCGACCAGTTTAACCCAATAAACTGTGTATCAATATTCAATTTTTGTGCATCCTTTAAAATTGTTGCTGTAGCTCCCCATGTTTCTTGAATAATTGCATAATCTGGATTTTTCTTCTCCATATTTAACAATTGAGAGGTGGCATCGAGTGCAGTAACATCTACGATTTGCTCATCTACCACTTCTATACCAATCTCTGCTGCAAAGTCTTTTGCATCCTGAATTGGGGACTTACCGAATGCTGTGTCATTATAAAGTAGGGCAACTGTAGGTGTGCCACCACTATGATTATCCTTAATCCACTTTAATGCCGTGCGAGCTTGATCAGAATATGACGCAGCTACTAGGAAATTATACGGACTTTCATCCATGTTTTTAAGGTTTTCAGAATAAGACGCTGAAATGAACGGTAATTTATCTGTTGCTACCTGTTGACGAAGGGCCTCCGTATCCCCAGTACCCCAACCTAAAATAGCGGACACTTTATCCGATGATTTTAATTTTTGGTAAAGCTTCTGTGCCTCTGGAATTTTATACGCGTAATCATCTCCAATTAATTCTAGTTTGTATCCATTTACTGGTTCTTGTGTGCTTAAATACTCAAAATAGGCTTCCTCCCCTTTTGCATATGGTGTTCCAACATCACCAGTTCCACCGGTTAAATCAAATAACCCCCCAATTTTAATTGTTTTATTTTCATCACCTGAAGATTTATCTCCTCCTGAGCAGCCAGCAAGTACACCAATGACTAATAACAAGCCAAAAACAATTGAACCAATTTTCTTCATACTTCTCCCCCTTAGTTCTAAACATTTTTATAAAAAGTGATAAACACTTATTGCCTTATAACCATTTCTTCAAACTAATAGGAAAATGGCCAAAGTTTAAAATAGTTTTTAATATTCTTCCATATTTTCGCAAGTCCTTCTGGCTCATAAATGAGAAATAGGATGATGACCAATCCAAATACTAACTCTTTTAGACCCACTAACACATCAGCTAAATCAGGAAAAATTCCGCTTACCATATCAATACCCGATCGAAGAAAGACTGGTAATAATGTAATAAAGACTGCTCCATATATCGATCCAAACACGCTTCCTAATCCACCGACAAGAACCATCGCTAAATATTCAATCGAAACCGTAATGCTATACAATTCCGGACTCACAATCATCGTGTAATGCCCTAGTAATGCCCCAGCAACTCCTACGAAAAAAGAACTGATTGAGAATGCGAGTACCTTATATTTAAATAAATCAATCCCCATAACTTCCGCAGCTATATCTCGATCTCTTACTGCAATAAATGCTCTCCCTACTCGTGACCGAAAGAGATTTAATGTAAAGATTGTCGTGATTAGCAGCACGACTAGCATTAAGTAGTAGTAGCTTCTTTCACTTGCAAAAATAAAGCCACCAATTGATGGTCTTGAAAGTAAAAGTCCAGCTGTTCCACCTGTTACAGCATCCCATCGAGAAATAACAAACAAAATAATAACTTGTGCTGCCAATGTCGCGATCGCTAAATATAGTCCTTTTAAGCGAAGGGATGGGATTCCAAACAAGGCACCCACAATGGCTGTAATTAATCCTGCCATTGGCATGGCTAGCCAAAAGCTTAAGCCAAGCTTTGCTGTTAAAATAGCAGATGTATATCCACCTACTCCTAAAAAGGCACCCACACCAATTGAAATTTGTCCTGTAAATCCGGTTAAAATATTTAATCCAATCGCCCCAATAGCTGCTATTCCGCATAATGTGGCAAGCCCAATAATATATTCCGAAGAGAGGAAAGGGAATACCGCAAAGAACGCGATGATTGCGAAAATACGAATTCTCACTCGAGTGATTTTCCAAATTCTCATATCTTCTTTATAGGAAACATGGAATTCTCCGCAATCCATCACAAAAGGATTTCGCATATTCTCACACCCTCTCAATTTCTTTTTTACCGAACAAGCCATATGGCTTAAACATTAGGATGAATACCAGCAGAACAAATGGCATTACTTCCTTTAAGCCACCACCTATTAACGGATCTAAATATCCACCAGTCATACTTTCAATAATCCCGATGATTAACCCGCCGATAATTGCACCAGGAATACTATCAAGTCCTCCAAGAATGGCTACAGGTAATACCTTTAATCCAATCGCCGAAAGCGAAGCATTTACACCATTTATATTTCCAAGCAGGATACCACCTACTGCAGAAACAATCGCAGCAATTGCCCATGCGACAGCGAATATCGTCTTTACACTAATCCCCATTGACATCGCAGCTTGCTGGTCATCAGCTGTTGCTCGCATGGCTATTCCAAGCTTTGAATACTTGAAAAACAATGTAAATACAAGAAGCATGAACACAACAATCACAAGTGACCATAGATAAACAGGTGCAACTATAATCCCTGCAAACTGAACCGGCTTCTCCGAAAATATTTTTGGAAATACACGTGTTTCATGCCCCCAAATAATATGAACAACGCCAGCTAGCACACTCGATAAACCAATTGTCGCCATAATCATGGAAATGACCGGTTCTCCAATAAAAGGCCGTAGAACAATCCGTTCTATCACAAACCCTAGAATCGCACTAAATATGAGCGCTAGTAATACAGCAGGAATAAACGGTATGTTGTACGCTGTAATTAGCGTAAGGCAGACATATGTCCCAATTAACAGAAATTCTCCTTGTGCAAAATTGATTGCATCACTGGACTTATAGATTAAAACAAATCCTAACGCTACAAGCGCGTAAACACTACCTACAACGATTCCTGTCACGAGCATTTGTAAAAAAAACGTCATTAAGCGGCTCCCTCCTCTTCTTCCATGAGGATTACCCGAAGTGTTGTTTGAATTAATTGTTCATTTCCATCTCGATATTTAATGCGACCTTCAATATCGATTTGGTCATTCTCTGAGTAAAGTCCCTCAATTAATTGTTCATATTTCCTAGCGACAAATTGCCTACGTACCTTTTTCGTGCGAGTTAATTCCTCATCATCTGCATCCAGCTCTTTATATAAAAGAACGAATTTCTTTATTCGGGCTTTTTCAGGTAGAGTCTTATTGACTTCATTTACTTGCTCTTGTATCAAATCTAGAACTTGATTCTTTGATGATAGATCGGTATAGGTTGTGTAGCCTATCTGCTTTTTTTCTGCCCAATGTCCGACATTTTCCATATCGATATTAATTATGGCAACTACATAGGGACGTTCCCTTCCAATTGCTACAGCCTCTTGTATATAAGGGCTAAACTTTAATTTATTCTCAATGTATTGAGGTGAGAACATCTCTCCTGTATCTAAACGAATGACATCCTTCAATCTGTCGATAATATATAAATGTCCGTCTTCATCTAACCGCCCAGCATCCCCGGTATGTAGCCATCCATCTTCAATTGTTTCGTTCGTTGCTTGTTCATTATCGTAATATCCTACACATACACTAGTGCTTTTAAGTAGTACTTCACCCTGGTCAGATATCTTCACTTCTGTTCCAGGTATCGGAGTCCCTACACTTTCAATCTTTATATCCCCATCACGATGAACAATTGAGATTCCTGATACCTCTGTCTGACCATAGATACTTTTGACATTAACTCCAATGCTATGAAAAAAAGTAAATACATCAGGTCCAAGTGGAGCACCACCTGTATAAGCTCGTTTTAATCGTAAAAGACCTAGGTGGTCACGAATCGCACTAAACAAAAAGTAATCTGCGATTTTATAGGTGATTTTTGTACCAAGCGATATTTCTTCTCTATTAAATTTAGCTCTTGCTACTTTTTCACCAATTGGCTTACACCACTCATACAGCTTCCGTTTTAACCAACCTGCATCTTGTATGCGAACTTGAAATTTCGAGACCATATCTTCATAAATTCTAGGAGGAGAAAACATCACATGAGGCCCAATTTCACGAAGGTTTTCTAAAACAGTTGTGGGTTCTTCCGGGAAGTTAATGGTTACTCCGCTATATAAGCCCATTGAGATTGTCATCATCTGCTCCCCTATCCAGGCAAGTGGTAAAAATGAGAGATATTCATCACTTTCTAATAATGGGTCGAATGAGGTAAGATTTTTTGCCATATCAAAGAGATTTTGATATGAAAGCATCGTTCCTTTCGGGTTTCCAGTCGTACCCGATGTATAAGATAATATAGCGGTATCCTCGTAAACCCCTTTTTTCAATTCTGTTTCGAAATAAGTAGGATCTTCCTGTTCAAAGGATTTACCTAGCTCTTTTACATCATGAAAGAATATGAGATTCTCATCCTGATAGTTTCTCATTCCTCGCGGATCATAATAGATAATCGTCTTAACCTTTGGGATCATTTCTTTAATCTCATACAACTTATCAACTTGTTCTTGATCCTCTGCTACCACAATTGATGCATCACAATTGCCTAAAATATAGGCAATTTCATTTGGGAGAGACTCCTGAAAAATACCAACACCAATGCCACCTAAGCTTTGTGCGGCTAATTCACTAATTACCCACTCTGAACGATTATCCCCGATTATAGCAAGCTTTTCTCCCCGCTTAAATCCCAGTTTGGCTAGTCCCAAACTAAGCAATTTTACATCCTCAAAGAATTCTTGATAAGTTACTTCGTTCCATATTCCAAACTCCTTTTCCCGGTAAGCAACCTTTGATCCATTTTCCTTACTTTTCTCTTGCAACACTTGAGGAAATGTCATGTTGGACATCAAATACCTCCTCCCTGTTCGTTAGCCCACTTGATCTTCTCCCAAATAGGCATTTATAACCTTTTGATTGTTTTGAATTTCGTCTGGTGTCCCATACCCAATTAACTTTCCAAAATCAAGAACAGCAATATGATTAGATAAGTCCATTACCACTCGCATGTCATGCTCAATTAGGATAATCGTTGTTTTCCTTTCAGCATGAATATCAATAATATAGCGAGCCATATCCTCTTTTTCTTCCGTATTCATACCAGCCATTGGTTCATCTAATAATAAAAGCTCCGGATCGAGTGCTAATGCTCTCCCTACTTCGACTCGTTTTTGTAACCCATATGATAGCCTGCCGACAGGGGTATTTCGAATATGTTCAATTTCTAGAAAGTCAATCACATCCTCCACTTTCTGACGATGCTCGACCTCCTCCCTTTGTGCCTTTCCCCAGTACAATCCCCCTGAGAGAATACCTGTTTTCATTCTGACATGCCTCCCAAGCATCAGGTTGTCTAGGACAGATAAGTGGGGAAAAAGCTCAATGTTCTGAAAGGCCCTTGCTATTCCTAGCCCAGCGCGTTTGTGGGGCTTCAGCTGTGTAATTTCTTCACCTTTGAAGGAAATCGATCCATTTGATGGGCGGTACAAACCACTTATACAGTTCAACATGCTTGTCTTCCCTGCACCATTTGGTCCGATAAGTGAAAATATCTCGCCTTCTTTTACCGCATATGAAACATGATCAAGTGCAACGACTCCACCGAAGCGTAAAGTCACATCTTGCATTTTTAAGATTTCCAAACTCCTGCCTCCCTTCGAGAAAGTAATGAAAGCGCTCACAACCTACTATATTTATAATTCATATGCATGTATTTTTAAAAAAGACTATCAGTATTAAAAAGAAATTGATTGAAGGATAGCATAAAATCATAGAGTAGAAGAACACCCTTTAAATCGCTTTCCTTCAACATTTCAATCAGTTGATTAGCTACAACACGTTCAGCAGCTGGACATTTAGTAATCTTTGCTTTGACGATCATATTATTTTCGTTATCATCGAATCTAATAGAATTTGAATAACCCTCTACAGCCTCTAAAAACTTCATTATTCCATAAAATAAAAAATCACCACTTATCGAAAGATATACCAAAAGGTGGTATTCAAATCGAATATTATGGTGATTCTGAAAAGTCTATAGATTTTTTTGCGTTATTCTAACTATTTTGTAAAAAAAATCTAGACATGCCAATCTTTAGGCTTGATGTCCTTATCCATCCATTCCTTTTGTGGTGCTAAGTATGCAGCAGTGGCGATTAAATGATTATTGTGCCAGTTTGCTGCTCCGGAACGAATCATTTCATCGACCAGGACCTGAATGAATTCATCTGGATGAAGTTGGAAAGCGTAGCGTGAAAAATCTTGGAACCAACCACAATTTAATAGGTATTTATCAATTTCTTCTATTGATAATCCGTTTTTAATGATAAGTGTAAATGCAAAAATCCGTTTGCAGGCATGCCATGCAATTTTTTCCGGATTTTTAAGCCACTTTTCAAGTCGTTTTCTTGCTAAATCAATGGAACTAAGTGGATCCTCTATTTTGGGTCCATGGCCTGAATATGCCTGGCTGATTCGGAGCTTGGACACCCGTTCTATACTTTCTATTGATCGTTGGATTGATGAAACACCCTCCCGAAAGATGTTAAACCAGCCAACATCATTTCTGTGAAAGAGATCCCCACAAATGAATATCTCTTCTTCAGGTTCATATAGAGAAATATGTCCTAACGTGTGTCCTGGTGTGTGCAGGACTTGAAAAGTTCTGCTTCCTGTATAAATTTCATCATTATCAGAGAGCTTCAAATCGACGTGGTAAGGTTCTACAGGCTGATCTAACCATTCGGCACTACCAGCCTCACTGTCACACGTATTAATTAAATCAGCATCCCATTTATGAGCAGCAATCTTTACGCCAAAATTTTTTTGAAGATGAAAATTTCCTCCTACATGGTCACTATGATAGTGAGTATTCACAATTAGATGTAATTCCTCTGCTGAAACGCCTGCTTCTTTAATTAAACGCACGGTTTCTTCCGCATCACTTCCAAAACCAGTATCAATAAGGATTGAAAACTGATCCTTGATAAGAACCATGTTTGCACTTGGAAATTTTCTTTCAAAGAAAATAATACTCTTTTTGTCCATATGCTATTCCTCCTTAAGTTCAATGATTATACAATTATGATTGAACGTTCGCTCAATTATATTATATGTTATTTACCGAATAGTTTAATAATTCATACTTTCTCAGCGTGGTTTTTTGGGGTGCTAAGTAGGATTGTTAATACATAACTTTAAAAGAAAAGCAACTGCCATTTGTCTCAGTCTCAAATATGCAATCTCCTTTAATTTTTAATTACATGTCCTATTTATTTACGTTCCTAACCTTCTATAGATAACCTATACTGTTTACCTATAATTTTATGAAAAATAAGTGACAATCCCTTTTAGATATCGCACCCGTAGTAGAATTACCATAATTGAGTTTTATACAACTTTTTTTCCAATCCAATGAGCAAGCAATGCAACTGGGATAATTAAGAGACAAAAAGGTAAGCATAGAAAAATTATTTTCCATGTAATGACTTCATTCAATAGTAAAGAGCGATACAAAACTAAACTGTATGGAATAATAACAATCAGTGAAGTGAGTGCACCAGGTGTAAGGGAGCGAAGAATAATCGATTGAGCAATATGAGTAAAAGCGTGTAGAAAAAAGACTAATGTAATAATGGTAAAAATATAAATATTTCCAAGTAATCCTTGAATTACATATTGATTTGCCATAACTGTTGAACTACTTACGAATAGAAATAAAATTAATACGGCAACTGCGAACTGGGCTGTTGACATAGAAAATTGTTTAATGACTCTTTTCGCAATTCTATCCGGCAATATGTCATATAGAACAGTTGAATTTCTCTTCATCCACCTTTCAACCATAATAATTTCTTCAAAATCATGAAGGATAAACATAATTGGAAATAACCAGATAAGTGTTTGAACATCAAACAACGGTTCCATAATCCACATCCTATCCATAAATTTCTTTTAAATTTACCTGGCGTTCATTCTTCAAACTGCTCCGCTCGATTAGTAATTTCAACACAAATAAGCGATAATCCTTTTTGATCATCGCTCCCGTTGTTTAAAGTATACTTTTCACTAAGTTGCATTAGTAATTTTATAATTTTTATGATTGACTATGGTTGTTATAGGTTCGTCTTTTGCTTTATTGTACCCGTACTCAACAATTACAGAATTTTCTCTTACAACAGTTACCCTTCCTTCATAGTTTTTCCCTTCACGCTTAAATAAAATATTGTCCCCAATTTTAGCAGTTGCCATTTTATCACCTCTGAACTTATTATTTTCAGCAAGGATAAAAAAATACAGGAACAATGAAAATACAAGCTGTAGCTATCGCGAAAAAAGATGGGGTGTCGCGGAAAACCCAATGTTTGATGAGATCTTCATCACACCAAGCTCGGAAAATAGTTTTATTCTGAATTATGGAAGAAAATTCCCCATTACATAAGGGAATATTTATTGATTTAATATCATTCTATTTCAAATAAATAAAACAACAAACACCATAAATGGTAATGCCGACACTGCATAAATCTAATTTGAATATATATCCATATACCCAACAATGGTTTCCCATGATCCTCCAATTGTAGCACCTATTTTTATGAGAAAACATTCCAAATTAACGTTCCTACAGTTGTTAATACTAGAATACTCAGAAATGGCTGCTGATAAGACAACAATATCTTGAGCCAATATATAGTGAGTAAAACTACTTCAGCTGGGTAGTATATGTTTGAGATGGTGTACTTTCATCATCTGCATATTCCCCATTAATAAACAAGGAAGTGAATAGATGAATCAGATTAACGAACGCAATAACTTTGGTGGAAATGTAGAAGAAAGTGGCAATAATCAAGCTGGTAGTAATGCTAATCAAGATGAGAGTGACTTTGGTGAAGTAGCAGGAACTTTTAATGGAGCCGTTACGGGTGCTATGATAGGTGCTCCATTTGGATTAATTGGTACTGTAATAGGCGGTGTAACAGGCGGTGCTATTGGAAACCAGATTGTAGATGCGGCTAATGTCGATGACAAAACAGCTTCCAAAAACCTTGATGAGAGCAATAATAACTCTATAAATAAGTAGCAGGCACTTTACAAAAATGTATTTGTGTTAACTTCACCAAAAATATCGTCAAAAAGACAGTCTTTTTTTCACTAAAGCACCTGTTCGTAATATAAGGTTAGCCAGATTTCTGGTTGACCTTTTTCTATATGGTCTTATTATAACGGTAGTCGGGGTAGAACGCCGCACCCGTGGGACTAGATCCCGTCAACTAAACTGTTCGCCCCCTATTTGTATAAACTGTTTCAGGCTAGTTGGGTCAATAAGGCCTGTTTAACAAACGAACCTATGACATTATAAGAAGCTTAGGGGATACCGACTAATTCAATATTCTAGGAGGAGATAGTCTATGAATCCAGTCATTGGTCTGGATGATCATGTCCTCTAAAGGGAGTGAACAAAAGAATTATCTTATTTACTATTTCACTTATTTCATTATGTATATATTCCTTAATTCTCTATAGTTGATAGTTCTAAAGTACGAGTTTCCATATACCCCTTGTTCATTTCATCATCTTCATAAACATGTACTTCATATGTTAGTAGATTACCTTCTATTGAAAAATCAGCTACTTCTTCCTTAAAAGGGAGTTCCAGAATCGGAGTGAGCTCAAGTGTTGTTAAATTTAAGTGATAGAGATTACCTCCACGAGTTACCGTACCATGAACTAACCCAATCGTCGTTAAAACTGAATCATTGTCATACCATGCAATTTTCTTAGCTGTCCATTGAAGACCATGATTAAAATCAATATTCTCAATCGTATTACTGGTTAGCTCTTTCAATACAATTGTTCCATTCGCTTCAAATTCTCCAAGCCCTTCAATCATCACTTGTTTTTCACCATTCGGCGATAGAATCCATTCATTTGGATCATCAGGTTCCTTTTCACGTCGAACTCGCTTAAATTCATACGGAACTTCAATTACAGCTATAAAATTTGCTTCTTTAGTTGGCCATTTGGCTTCGATATTATAAACATAACGACCCGTTTCATATGGAATTGAGAAACTATTTGATTTTAGTGGTACATACTTATCCCAAAGATAAACCGCAACCTTCGGATCATTGTCAATACGAATTGTAGCTGTTTCGTTTGGGTTTGTTACAATAGAAGGTTGTTGATTAGCATATTCTAACAGAGGTATTCCTTCATATCCTTCTTCATTCAATATCAGTTCATTTTCAGTTCTGCCAATCGTTATAGTCCCTTCATCAATTGTGATTACCTCTACTTCGTCAATCGATGCTTCTGTTTCTCCATTTTCCAATCCAAGACAACCCGAAAGTATAAAAGTAATGAGCAGAAAAAACATAATTTTTCTCAACTTTTCACATCCTTAAACATATTTAAATTCATCCTTATTCAAATAAGTTGCTCCGTAAGTTCAATATTTTCAACAAAAAGTTGATTAATCCTTCTTGGATTAACGGACCCGTTAGGTATACATAAACACTTACAGACAATAGGTCATTATTTCTTACCTTTTCGTTCTAAAAGTATAGGTGCTATATTTAGTAAGATAGAAACAATTGTCAAAAACCATAATGCCCTTTCCATACCAGGTACTACATCTTCTATAGCTGCCCAATCTCTCACTTCTACCCACCGTGATACAAGACTGTATTCTGCACAAAGTGTTAATGCTGTAAATGATAATCCCATTGCCATAGCAAGCTTATAATCCTTTCCTGCTGTATACATATAAAGATTTATAAAAGTTGCGACTATTGCAACAACCCCAAATATCATAAATAACATTACTAGCCTCCATATATTTTTATTTTTGTCGTGTAATAATACTAACGTGCATCATCTCCATTTTTTGCATTACTTTTTTATAAGACATTAATACGTAAAATTTTATTTTATAGTAAATGCACTTCCATTTGTGATTTCATATTGAACAAACCTGCCTCTTTCGTATTATAAGGTTA